>JADFZC010000562.1 GCA_015232735.1 Oligoflexales bacterium
ACTTTTCCTACTTGGGAAACAGTCATAGTACCCCTGGAAGAGATCGATAGAGGCATGGAATCCATATGGGGCACAACAAACCACCTCCTTTCCGTCAAAAACTCAAAAGAATTGCGGGACGCCTATAATTCCGTACAAGGAGAGATTGTCTCCTTTGCTCTTATGCTTTCTCAAAGCAAGACAGTTTTCGACCACCTCATTTCGATAAAAAACGGAGATGAATGGAAGAAACTTTCCGGAGGTCAGCAAAGGGCCATTGACCTTCGCATAAGGTCAGCCAAATTATCCGGAATGGAGCTTGAAGGCGCGGACAGAGAGCGATTTAACGAAATATCCAGGGAACTGTCAAAACTGGCCACCGATTTTTCAAATAATGTCCTTGATTCAATAAAATCTTTCTCCATGATAATTGAAAATGTCGATGATATGGCTGGACTTCCCCCTCACTATCGTTCCATGGCATCGGAAGCATATAACAGACTCAAACCAAAAGAAGCTCCCGCAGGCAACGCTGATTCAGGACCATGGGCTGTAACCCTTGATGGCCCAAGCTATTTGACATTCATGGAAAGCAGCCAAAAAAGAGAACTAAGAAAAAAACTTTACGAGGCACATATAACAAAAGCATCATCTGGAGAATACGATAATACTGAAAATATTTATAAAATCCTTTCACTAAGAAAAGAAATGGCAGCGCTTCTGGACTTTGGTTCATATGCAGAATACAGCCTTGCCAGCAAGATGGCCGAAAAAGTCTCTGCCGTTGACAAATTTTCCGAGGATCTTAGAAATGCCTCACATGAATTTGGAATGGAAGAACAAAAAGAACTCGAGGATTATGCAAAAAAGAATGGTCTTGCAGATAAATTCCAAAACTGGGATACAAGTTTCTTTGCAGAAAGATTGAGGGAACATAGATTTCTTTTCACTGATGAACAGATAAAACCCTATTTTCCGCTTCCCTCAGTTCTGTCCGGATTATTTGGACTTATAGAAAAACTTTTCAATGTCAAGGTGGTCTGCAAAACAGATGAAATCAATAGATGGCATGAAGATGTTCAATACTACGAGGTTCATGACTCCACCTCAAATAAAATCGCTGCATTTTTCCTCGATCCATTTTCACGACCAGAAAACAAGAAGCAGGGAGCCTGGATGGACAACTGCATAAGCAGAGGGGTATTCAAGGGGACCCTGAAAACTCCTGTCGCTTATCTAGTCATCAATGCGCCGCCCCCTTTAAAAGACGGCCCCTCTCTTCTCAACTTCCGGGACGTTGAGACTCTTTTCCATGAGTTCGGCCATGGGCTTCAACATATGTTGTCCACCATAAACCATCTTGACATTTCAGGAATCAACGGAATTGAGTGGGACGCAGTAGAACTACCAAGTCAGTTCATGGAAAACTGGTGCTATCACGAGCCCACTCTTATGAGTCTTACCTGCCACTTTCAAACAGGGGAAAAATTACCACAGGAGCTTTTTAAGAAAATAAAGGATGCCAAGAATTTCAGATCTGCCTCGCAGATGCTCAGACAGCTCCACCTTGGACTTATTGATATGGAACTTCACCACAGGTATAAAGGAAAAAATACCGAAAGCATATTCGAGGTCAACGACCGCATAGCTAGAGCGACCGTTCCTCTTCCCCCTCTCAAATCAGATCGGTTTCTCTGCTCTTTTACACATATTTTTGCAGGTGGTTATGCCGCAGGCTACTACAGTTATAAATGGGCGGAGGTGTTAAGTGCTGACGCATTCAGCGCATTTGAAGAGGCCGGATTCGATGACGAGAATAAAATCATTGAAATAGGCAAAAGATTCAGGGATACTGTGCTGTCACTTGGAGGAAGCATGCATCCCAGGGAAATATTTATTAAATTTAGAGGAAGAGAACCCAGTATTGACGCATTGTTGCGACATAACGGCATCAAGACGCTTTCTGAAAACCCCGAGGTGGGGAGGTAAGGATAAGGATGAGGAGGAAAAAATGCCGGAGTTTATTGAACAAAAATGAGGATATTTTTTCCGACTTTGGACGCCATAATCGCCGATAACAGGGCCTTTTTACCCCGAATTATTTTTCTGGAAAGCTATAGTTGCAAAATAAGAAAAACTTTAATAGCATTTTAAATATATATGAATGTTTATGGAGGGGAAATAATGGGTGGATCATTTTTATATGCCATAATGAAGGTTCTTTTATACCTCCTTAGTATAGTCAAGTTTTTAGTCATAGTATCAATCATTATAAGCTGGATAGGTGATCCAAGAAATCAAATTGTACAAATGATCAATCAAGTGACAGAACCTTTATACAGGCCATTCAGAGGGCTTGCCCGCCGTATTCCCGGCCCACTGGATTGGACTCCGGTAATAGTACTTGCTATAGTATTCGGGATTGAGCAGTTTATAATTAGTTTCGTCGGATTATGACAAAAATGTAAGAACCATGCAAGGTTTCATCAAAACAATATTAAATATTCTTTTGTTATCAGTATCTGCCATTGGAATATATTGCACATCCCACGAAATTAAAAAAAATTCAAACTCAGAGTTCGAGTCGACATCGCTTCCTGGGTTTATTAAAGTCAGTCCTTCCTTTTTAAATATCATGATGCTCGGTCAAAAACGCCTGTTTGATGATATAATCCACATATGGGCAATACAATATCTTGTTGAAAAGCCACTTAGTACAGAAATAAATCCTGACAAGAAAAAAAGGGAAAATTTAATCAAACTTATAGAATCGATACTCAGGCACAAACCGAAAATTGAAAGCTTTTACTTGCTTTCCTGCTTCACGCTGTACAAAGATTATGACATCCCGGAAGCCTGCCAAAAAATAATTGTTTCGGGAT
>JADFZC010000563.1 GCA_015232735.1 Oligoflexales bacterium
GTAACAATACCTGCTACCCCGATCACAGCGCAGACTGTCACAAACAGGTTTGGATTATGTCTGCCAACGACCAAACTTGTGGATGAAATTTATCTTCAGGCAGACATTCAAATACCCCCGAAGGCGTTCCCACGCGGCGACGAAATGGTGAAAAATGATTACTTCCTGAATCATAACAGGGAAATTGAATCCGCACTGAGCGGTATGAATTACAGGGATCAGTTGATAGCGGGGCACAAAAAAGATGTTGTAATAACGAACAAATTGACTTCTCCGCTAAGGAATGTCGCAATATACGGCTGGCATGAAAGGCTCGGGTCATTTATTCAATATCTGACGACTTTCCACCACAAGGATTACGTTGATTACAGCCATGGAATAAGGTTCATCTCCAAGACAATGTACCTCGATGGCAAGCTGGTCCCTATTGAAGAAGTTCTTAAATTGCCAAATGTCGCGGAAATGCTCTCATACGAGGGAGTGATCAATGATTCTCAGGCATACCGGTAAGCTTATGACGCATTCAACTGCAGCCTGCGGGTTTCGGGGTGGCGCTGCAATTGGCCGGCGAGCCGCTGCCGCCACTTATCAGCTGACCTGCCGCATCCACCACATTGCCAAACTGAGTGATGACATCTTTGACACCGGAACCGAATGTCTGCAAAGATCCCATGGTTCCTTCAATCAAGTCTTGAGGCACTTTCTGTATGTTGCCGGTTAACAGGTCATTAACGGCTCCTCCTCCGATCCCGCCTATATCGTCGAGAATGGTTTGAACGCCCTGGTTAGGTTGAATGGCTGGAGCAACCGGCCCGGCAGGGGAAGTGGTCTTGGCTTCGCCACTATTCACTTCACCGCTCTTTACATCGCCGCTTTTTACACCGCTGCTTTTCACGCCACCGCTCCCCACGGCGCCACTCTGGGCACTTATGACAAGCGGGAAGCTGGCCACCATGTCGTAGGAGTTGTCGATTTTTGTCTTTGACGACAAGCCAAATGTACAAGCGCCTTTGTCGCCATGATGGGATGACGCGCAAGCTGTCAGATTACGGGCTGCAATCACGATCGAATAATTGCCCTCCCGTGCATTTTCCCACTGGAACGTGGGCCTCTGCGGATTGCTTGAGACCAGGCTCGCTCCTTCAGGAGCGGAAATCATGGTTACGCTTAAATCATCGGCTCCTGCGCCGGACACCCTGAAGCGTAATGTCACGGAGCTGCCCTGTTTGAAACTCAGCGTCGGATTATTCTCATCGATGGTGATTTTCAGGGTGTTTGCGGCAGCAGCGGTGTTCGAGGTGGTGCTGATGTTTTGATCTCCGCCTTCATTGCTGTCATTTTTGCTGATATTCAGGGTTTCAGCCTTGCGGCTGTTACCTGTTTGGGCCTGCGGCTGATTGCCGTCGCTGCCGCATGCGGCCATAAGATTTGCGCAGATGAGCGCTGCATAAAAAATTCTTGAACGATAAAGAACCATACACATATATCCCCCTTTTAGGTCTGCTTGCCTTAAATAAATGTTTGGAAATCACGCATCCTTCTTATTTTCAAAGACCTTTAATATCTTCAGTACAGCGTCAGCATAAAATCGAGATCAGACAAACAAGCGACGAACCAAACTTCATGACCGCGTTCAGCAGATTTGCTGCGTTTGACACCTGAACAACATTGTCCTGGCTTGTAGCCACAGCGTTCATTGCGGGTTTGGCTGCACTCGCGCCATTTTTATTATCGCTCTCAAGCATCAAAACATTGAGAACCAGTGAAGGATTGGATTTTTTCAGGCTGTCTGCTGCGGCCAGCGCGTCACTTACCGCAACAGGGTCATTGTCATTTCGTATGGAACCGTCACCGGCAACGTTAGGGACACCACCAGACAAAAGATAGACTATTGCCGGATTTTTGTTGCCCTTCAACAAATTTTGTGCCGTAAGCAGAGGAGCGGCGAGACTGGCATCTCCCTGGGCTTTGCAAGCATCGGCAGCGGTGAGAGCGGCACTGATCGAATCAATGTTTGACAGTCCCATCACGCTGGAAGGGCTGACTGAATCGGTAAACGGGATGAATGCCCCTTTTATGCTGACGTCGGATGCGGTTTTGGATTTGACGGAATCTATGAATCCTTTTATGGCATCAAAACGCCGGCACGAACCATTGACAAGAGGGTCCTTTTCCTCCATTGACTTTGCAACTTCTGTAAGGAATAACACATTCAGTTCCTTGCCGGGAGCAACGCTGGAAGGCAACTTCTGTTCTGATTTTTTTTGTTCTGACTTTTCCGGCTCTTTAGGCTTGTCTTGATTTAAGGTGCCTTTTGTCGATATTGTGACGCCGCCTGCATCTTTATCGGGAATTTGCGGAACGCTCGATGAGCTTTTTGCCGGAACTGCGGCCTTATTTTCATTGCTATCGGAAATCTGCATGGAAGAACTCCTCTTGTCGGCGTTTGGATCCAACGATTTTGCACCTTCAGGCGGCGTTGTTTTAGACGGGGTCGTAGGGGCGGCGCCGCAAGACCCGATCAGACAAAAGGCAGACATAATCACTATCGAAATCATCAGCTGAAATTGATTTTGCTTGGACATGTTATTCTCCTTTTTCACATTTTTTTTTCCAAATTCCATCTCTATCACTTTGCCTTCGCCAGGCTTTCCGATGATGTGACGCTGAAGTATACATCGTAAATATTGCATCCTTTGTTTTTGCACTGTGCAGGGCCGTAATATTTACCCACAAAACGCACCACGTTTCCGAACGGCGAAATGTTACGATTGCCAACCAGTAAATTGAATCTGGTATCAAGTCGCGTAATACCAAGCTGCGACAGGCAACGGATTTCATTCTTTTCTGAGATTCCATT
>JADFZC010000564.1 GCA_015232735.1 Oligoflexales bacterium
TGTGTTGGAAAAAATCTCTCCAATGCTAAAGACAAGGAGAAATGTTATGACCAGGGGAAAATCCCTCACAAAGAAATAGGAGCCGAAGCCGATTGTATAGAGAATCCCTCCAAATATTACATTGGTGATGGGATGAAACTTCTTTGCAAAACTGGAAACGAAAGGCGTGAAAACAAAGACAGCCGCTCCATTGATAGCAGCAAGGTATCCATAATACTTAACCCCCTCGCCCTTGAATATTTCATTGCAGTACAGGGGAAATGCGAAATAGAAATTGGAATATATCAGGGGCCAAAGCGTGAAAATAGCGATCACCATAAGAGGCAGCGGATTTCTTCTTAAAAGATCGAGGACGCCTCCTGTGGACTCCTTATGCCCGTAGGATACCGCTTTTGTATGGGACCCTTTTCCGGATGAAACCGGCTCTGTTACGAACAAAGCGACTGTTATGGCTGACAACAAGGTTGCAAGCGCATCGAGGATAAATACAAGATCAGTATTTTTGAGGAATAAAAATGAAGCGATAAGAGGTGCCGCACAGCAACCCAGATTTGCCGCCATGTAAATAAGCGAGAATGATTCATTGTGGTCTTTTTCTTCACTGCAATCGGCCACCAGCGCATTAATGCTGGGGTCTATGGCGGCGATGCCGAAGACTCCCAGAAAAACCAATGAAAGGAATAAATTTGGCGAATGATCCTTTACATATGGCACAAGCAAAAAAGAGACGGACGAGAGAATCGATGTCAGCATGATCGATTTTTTCCTGCCTATACTATCTGCCAATATACCGCCGCATATTGATCCAATAACCATTCCAAAGGTGACAATGGTAAGGACGACACCTGCTGTTTTCGGAGAATAGTGCAGCTTCTGAGTGAGAAAAAGTGTCAAAAGCGGAATGACAAAGTTTCCCGTGCTAATGATGAATCGCGCAAGAAACAGCGAACATATTGAAATGGAAGGTACCCTGAAAAAAATAAAATCTCCTCTTATATGATTTTAAGATGTTCTTCCTTCGTGGTGCAAGTTAATCCAGTTTTTCCGGCAGATTGCACCTTTTGTTTTAAAAAACCTAGTCATTACAACCGGTTGATTCAGGAAGAATCTTTTTCTTGTTCCTATATGATATTTTTGCAAAGACAGTGCCACACAGCCGGATTGTTACTGTCCGGGGGTGGAAAATAAATCATTATAAAATCAATGGAATGCCAGATTGAGATCGGCACCGTCGCCAGACCGGGTGTCCAAGGAAAAATCACTATACAGATAATATTACATGGAGATTTTTTTAATATTATAATGGAGGATCACGAAATGATTTCCGTTAATATTTTCTGGTAGTGTAAAGCGTCTGTTTGGGAATATTATGAAAAAAAAATGGCGATTTGATGTTATTATAAGCATCGGACTGGTTTTGCATTTCGTTTATTCCTGCAAATCGGGTACGAATAGTGTTTCAACGCGTGGAGGCACTGACAAAACACCCAAAGGGGATGATTCGTCAGGAGGAAAGGTTGAAATTCAGGCTCCCGAAGTCCAAAGCGATTCTTCCGTCCTGCCCTCCGAGGCAAATGTTCAAGATCCTCCGGTCGGCACCTCTGATCTGCCCCGTAGTACAAAGGATCCAGTAAAGAGCGGTTCTGAGACAAACGGCATCAATTACCAGGACAGTTCCACCGCAATCGCAAAATTGAAATCATATCTGCAAAGCGACACATGGTCACTTGATGGGATCGTTGGTAGTGATTTCTCCAGAATTGCGCTTGCAAAGAGCGATGCGCAGGATGCCATAAACCTTATCTGGAGCAGGTATGCCGAGACTTCCCGCCGGGAGAGGTCGCAGGAGATAAGCCAGGGTATGATCGCTTTGAAAAGCAAGGTATTGAAATTCAAAACCAGGAATTTTGGGAAAGAGCCCGCAGATGGCCATTCGCTCTATATTTCGATGCATGGGGGAGGCTCCGCTCCGGCTTCGACAAACGACAGCCAATGGGAAAATCAAATCAATCTGTATTCGCCCTCGGAGGGAATATACCTCGCACCGAGAGCTCCCATTGATGCATGGAATATGTGGTTCATACCCGAGATCGATCCGCTTTTTGACCGCCTCATAAGTGATTATGTGATAGCGGAGGGCGTTAATCCCAACAGGGTTTATCTCATAGGTTATTCAGCGGGTGGTGACGGCGTATACCAGCTGGGAACCCGTTCGGCCGACCGTTGGGCGGCTGCAACGATGTGTGCCGGACATCCGAATGACGCCTCCCCGCTGAACCTTCGCAATTTGCCTTTTGCCGTCTATAGCGGCGCGAATGATTCTGAATTCAATCGGAATGCGATGGCGAAAGACTGGCTGTCAAAGATGGATGACCTGAACAAAAATGATCCTTCCGGCTATATACATACAGGCGAGGTTTTTGCCGGGCTTGGCCACTGGATGAATGGAAAGGAGGCGGTGGCGATTCCATGGATGGCTGGATTCACGCGCAATCCCTTTCCTGGCAGGGTTGTTTTCAGGCAGACCCCGGTACCGCGAAGCTCTTTCTACTGGATCAGTGTCGATCCCGATTCTTTCAAGCCCGGCAGTGAGCTTGACATTCAATACGAGAGGCAAAAGTTCACTTTCAACCGGTTTACAAAAGGTGGCGATATCGTGATTCGATTAAGCGACAGAATGGTTGATCTGGATATGCCGGTTGAGATTGTCTCAGCAAATAGGAGTCATTTCAAGGGAACGCCGAAACGAACCATTGAAGTCATTGCGAAGACGATAAAGGAAAGGTCGGATCCTTCATTTGTTTTCACATCAGAGATAAAGGTAGCTATCTGAAAAAAATAATTTTACAGATTT
>JADFZC010000565.1 GCA_015232735.1 Oligoflexales bacterium
TTTTGCTTTTGTTTACCTTTTCTTTTTATTGGAAGCTGTGACGAGCAAACCAATGAAGTCTTAAGAAAATGCATGGACCAGTCCAATGCGAATTCCCCCGAATGTCAGCAGAAAACCGATTCAAATACAAGTCCTGAAGCAAAAACATCCGCCCCTGCATCGACTTCCATCAGTGGTGGGAGTGCAACTCCAGCTTTGACACAGGCAAAAGCCGAAATAAAAGTGGAGAGTGCCAAAAATCAAGTCAAAGAGTCGGAGGCAATCCTGAATGACGCGAAGCAATCGGGTCAGGACAAGGTTGCCGTCACTGACACGGCCACAGGCAAAGTAACTGTCACAGACACAAAGACTGGTACAATCACAGTTTCCGATACACAGGCGGGTACGACTACTGTTACAAATGTTGAAACCGGTACTGTCACAGTAACAGATAATAACACGGGTACAACCACAGTTACTGATACTAATTCCGGTACAATCACTGTTACCGACAACAATACAAATACAACGACCACCACAAATACCACCACAGGCACAACAACAATTACTGACAATGATACGGGTACTTCAACCACAGTAGTAACGGACACTGGAACTCCCACTCCCACTCCCACTTCCACTCCCACTGAAACTCCGACTCCAACTTCGACTCCAACTTCGACTCCAACTTCGACTCCAACTTCGACTCCGACTCCGACTCCAAATCCAACTCCAACCCCGACTCCTACAGTAGCGCCGCTTGCAACTCTTTGCGCCCTCAGCCCTACTTATACGACGATACCGGATTTCAGCACCAACCGTGCCATGTTATGTAATGGCAATGATTATTCGGCTGCGCTTCAGAGCGCTCTCAGTACTCCCTATGCGGGGGGACTGCAGCCAGCCAACATACCTATTCCATATTTTGTAGGAACGGAAGACAAGGCGAAATCCCAATCCCGTATAAATTCTTATATTTCGGTCATACTTCCGACGTCATGCAGCAATTTCGTGAATGTAGTCGCCCCGAGGGCTTTTTTGGTAACCATAACTTATACGGCTTCTGTTCTGAACGTTACCCAGACACCAAGTTTAAAAGGACCCATTGCATCGCGTGAACCCGGAATGCTCTTTGGGAATATGTACTCCATCCACCAGACGTCTAACAGTTTCCTTGGAATAAACGCCAATGAAGATGTTGATTATGACAGCGTTCTCTATCAGGAAAGATCCGACGCCCCCTATCAGAGTTATCAATATCTTACTAAGACGGGGGCCAAGACTGTGAAAAGAAATATCATGACCTTCATTTTCCCGGCCAATTCAGGAAACAGCTGTACCATAGTCATAAGCCAGGATGTTGTTGTCAACAATTCAAATATGCACTCTACGGCAGTTTCCTCTGTCAAGACGGTCCTTCAAAAAACCATTGCCGCATTTTTTAATTCACTCTAAAGATGGATTCATACAAAATCCCTTGTCAACCGGATTTTCCTGTGGAAAACTCCTGAAAGTCGCCTGCAACTGCAATAAGGAAGACCATAATAATGAGAAACGACAGAATCAAAATTTTGAGAGATCAAAGCCTCGCGGCCATCCCTTCGATATCCACCGAAAGGGCTCTTCTTCTGACTGAATTTTACAGAAGTGAAAACAGTGATCTTTTCTCCATCCCTCTTCAGCGCGCCATGGCTTTCAAATACATCCTTGAAAACAAGAAACTTTGTGTAAATGATGGAGAACTCATCGTCGGGGAAAGAGGCCCCTCCCCGAAAGCCACGCCGACATACCCGGAAATCTGTCTTCACTCGATCACCGACCTTGAGATTATAAGCGGCAGGGAAAAGATACCCTACCATGTGAGCAAAGATGGCTTTGATGACTACAGCGAGAAAATCATCCCATTCTGGAAAGGCAGGTCCATGCGCGACAAGATCTTCAGAGAGCTTGACGATGAATGGAAAAACGCCTACGAGGCCGGTATTTTCACCGAGTTCCTGGAACAGCGTGCGCCCGGTCACACGGTGCTGGGGGACAAAATATACAAAATGGGACTTCTCGACATAAAAAAGCAGGTTGAAGAGACGATAGGCGGCCTGGATTTTTTCAATGACATTGAGGCTTATGACAAAAGGGAGGAGCTCAGGGCCATGTCCATTTGCATTGACGCCCTTTTGCTGTATGCCGGAAGATACGAAAAGCTGCTCCTTGAGATGGCAAAAAACGAAAAAGATCCGGAGCGGGCCCGGCAGCTTAATGAAATGGCCGAAGTGGTCAGAAGTGTTCCAGCGCACAAACCTGCCACATTCAGGCAGGCGCTGCAGTATTACTGGTTTGCGCACATAGGGGTCATAACCGAACTCAATCCATGGGATTCATTCAATCCGGGGCGCCTCGACCAGCACCTTTACCCGTTTTACAGAAAAGGGCTCGAAGACGGTTCCCTTACCGAGGAAAGCGCGAGGGAGCTTCTCTCTTCATTCTGGGTAAAGTTTAACAATCATCCTGCGCCACCGAAAATGGGAGTCACTGCGCTTGAGAGCAATACCTACACGGATTTTGCACTTATAAATCTCGGAGGCCTGACCGCCGAAGGGCTCGACGGCGTGAACGAACTCACCTATCTGATTCTCGACGTGATAGAGGATATGCGTATCCTGCAGCCAAGCTCCATGATACAGGTCAGCAAGAAAAGTCCGGACAGGTTTGTAAGAAGAGCCCTTAAAATCATAAAAACCGGGTTCGGGCAACCCTCGATTTTCAATACGGACGAGATAACAGCCGAGCTTTTAAGGCAGGGAAAGAGCATAGAAGACGCAAGGCGGGGAGGCGCCAGCGGCTGCGTAGAGACAGGGGCATTCGGACATGAA
>JADFZC010000566.1 GCA_015232735.1 Oligoflexales bacterium
GGAGATTTTCAGAATGCATATTTTTTATTCAGTTACAAGTGACATTTTTAGCTTTTGCAGTGCATCAGTTGGTTGATGCCAAACTCAATGATGTGATTAAAAATGGTCTTGACGGCCTCGACCACTTCAGATTAATAGAATAGCGAGGAATTCATTCTTATGAATAAGAAGAGAGTAATTTTATACCTGCCGGAAACTGGAATATATCCGTACATTCGAACATTGGCGATTATTGGTGAAGCTGCGCAGCAACAGGAACATATTGTATATATAACACATTGTACAGGACAGATGTATAGGTGCAAGATGATGGCAATGTACAGGTTGCCATTTAGTGCTGGCCAAAATCAGAGAAAAAATCTCTGTAAAATTTGCTTGAATCGTTTCAATAAAGTAAAGGAAAAATATGGTTTTTCGACTATCAGTCTAGAAGATTGGTTAGATAATAATGCAATAAAAGAAATTGATGACTTGTTTCTATCAAATAAAAACCATTTGGAGAAGATTGTTTATATGGGGTTTCCAGTCGGACAGTTAACTCTGCATGATCTTATGCTGGAAGCAAGGTGTCTTCATGTTCACTCTGAAAACATGAGTGGCGAGCAGTTGATTCTATTTGAAAAATACTTAAGAAATACTATGTTAACTATTTCAATAACTCATGCAATTTGCCAAAAAATCAAACCATCATTATTTATAACATACAATCCATATGCCCAAAGCCAGGCGGTTCAATGGGGTTCAAAAATAAATGGTGTTATTCATAAGGGAGCTTCTAATTCACATCATTTGGGTGCCAATTTTTCTTTAGTCCAATTAGATCACGATATGCTGATCAATAGGTTTTTTACTCATTGCCAACAGTGGCATGAGATGAAGGATCTGCCGATACCTAAAGCATATGTTCAAGAGTGTTGGAAAGATGCAATATTTCGCTCATATGAAGCTGGATCGCATATTTTTTCAACCCCGAAGAAAGGTGATCCATCAAATATTTTTAATAAATTGAAATTAGATGAGGGAAAAAAAACAGTTGTCGTTTTCACTGGAAGTTATGATGAACACAAGGGCGGCCTAATTTGCTGTAAGATATGGAATGATGAGCCAGACGTACTTGAAGCATTTTCAAGTCAGATAGATTGGTTGAAATTTCTAAGAAATTTTGCTTCCAAGAGAAACGATGTACAATTTGTGGTCCGCATTCATCCACGAGAAGGACGTGGGCAAGGATCGGAACATTTAAAATTATTAAGGGATGAATTCCAAGAGGATACAAAAACATTTCAGGTAATATGGCCAAATGATATAATTTCGAGTTACGATTTATTGGAATTAGCTGATTTATGTCTAATTTCAGGTTCTACTCTGGGATTGGAAGCGGCTCGACTTGGAATCCCAGTTCTTTCGTTTATGGCAAATTTGAATTATCCTAATGATGATTTTATAGAAATTGAAACGGACCCAGAAAATTATGAAGCAAAACTCGTTAAGATGCTTAAAAGAGAATTTTCCTTTCATGAACTTATAAAAGCTGTAAGGTATTATCACTGGTATACTTTTGTTATCTCATTAGATCTTAGCGAGACAATCCCGCAAGCAATTGATGATGATACAGTTTGGCCACAGGCTCCTGACAATATGATTTCCGTGTTCAATGATATTCTTTTCGATCGGCAGAGTGTACGAAGTTATAACATTCAGAAATGGAAAAAGGAGTTGTCAAAAGATGCCATCGAAGAAGAGGCTGACGAGATGAGAAAAGGTATTAGAAGATTTATAGATAGAGTCTTCTACCCTCCTATGAGGCTTCGCAAACAAAATTTCATTCTCCATTTTATTGATCGTATCTCAGCTAAACTAATTGGGAAAAAATTTTTTCAGAGAAAAATGACGGCATCAGTTTTTGTTGACTATCAACTGACGTACGTCAACGGAATAAATGATTTGGATAAGTTAATTGAACATTCCAGGAACAATCCGGAATTGCGTTATATAATAGCTGATGGTTTATATGCTATTTTGGTTCACCTCGGTGAGACAACACGGCGGTTATCGCCTATGATATTAAGGTTAGCCAGATTGCATGAGACTTCGATTCAATGCTCGATTGTAAGCACTTCATCCACACTTGTTGAAAGTTTGTTGTAAAATAAAACTGCACTTGGAAAAGGTTACGTAAGACAATAGCTTTCCAGGAAAATAATTCGGGGTAAAGAGGACATGATTTCAGCCCTTAAATTGTAAATTTGTATTTTTCTTCCATACTAGTGTTATCTTTAAAGGCTTTTGCTCCAATTGGTTCATTGGGTCTTGGAAAATACGACATTACTTTTTTATCTAAGAATCCAATCTTAACTCCTATTAGGTACACCCTCTCGATAAAATCCAGATCATTAACCCTATTATGATTTTTCCTCCAACAATCAATATTATATTCCATAAAACTCAGATATGATCTGTATAACCAAGCTGATGGTGAACCAACAACGATCTCACCATTTGGATCAAATTCAGATTCTACATTTAGATATCTTCGTAATAAGTTATCTGGAAAATCTTTTCCTAACAAAATAATCTCATTCTGATCATTTATTGTTTCATGGGCACCAGATACAAATTCAAATTTACCCTGCAAAGCAAAATTTAATAATGCTTCCAAATGATCTTCAGTCCATATATCGTCATCATCTAATCTTGCAATCCAATCACCCTTTACCATTCTCAAAGCCTGATTAGCAGCTGTAACCGGACCTGCAAGCCAGTGATTGATGCCAACAGGTGGGTATCTGTAACCCCTTTTGGGAATATTGAAAAAAATAATTCTTGGATCACCTATTTTCGACA
>JADFZC010000567.1 GCA_015232735.1 Oligoflexales bacterium
TGCTTTTGGGTCTGGCGGCGTCTGTGCTTTTGAAGCTGAAGATGTCTTTGCTTTTGGAGTTGCCCCGGCCTGAGCCTTTTGACTGGCGCCATCTTTGGCTGATGCACCCTGCTTTTTTTTCAATGAATCGGAATTATCCTGAGCGAAAGCCGCTCCGGCATACAGGAACGATCCAGCTATCATTGAGATCAGGAATACCGCCTTCATGTTGATACCATAAGCTTGAGTTTGACCAGACACTTCTCCTGAAGATCCTTTGCCGAAGCGGATGACGCCTTTTTCAGATGAAAATTGGCTTCTTCGAGAAGTCCAAGATGAAGGACGCTGCAACCGAGAATCACCCGGAAATCATCCTGCTGGGCCTTGTACCACGAAAGTCCATATGTGGCTGCAGCCGCCGCGAAATTATATTCCTTCTGCTCATAATAACTGCTTGCCACATCCATCATCTTCTGCGCGTCTTTCCTGTTTGCGAAAAGTGACCGTCGCATATTGTTTATCGAAGTCCCGGCTGGATCGGCCGAGGGATATAAAGGGGTCATATACTCCTTCCACATGACAAGACTGGAAAGATTTGGTGTCCCGTGTCCATTGCAGTGCTTTACCGCAGGATTTATCGCCTGTGATTTCTCGGCGATCTTGTGGCATGCTGCAAGGTAGTTCCTCGCCGCCTTCATGCTCTCTGCGCTCTTTGCCTTCAGGACATCCCTGAGTTCCCTTCTGCTGTCCCCCACCCTGTCCAGATATTCGGCAAAACCGGAATAGAGTTCATGGTTCCTTATGTTTATTATGATTTCGAGGTGCATATCCCCGCTGTCAGAGAGCTCCTGATAGGCGTTTGTAAGAGGAAGGAACTGGGATGCGACCTTTTCGATACCCTCCGGGCTGAGCGGCGCCGAGGAAATCTTTTCCAGGAATGTCTTCCTGAGGCTGTCAACCTCCACGAGCCTTGCCCATTTGCAGACTGGAAGATTCTTTGATTTTCTGCACCTTGCCTTCACGCCGTTTTCAAAATCAGACAGGTCATATCTTGATTTCAATTTATACACTGCTGAAAGATCGCGCTCGGACAGCTGGTTTTCACTAAGCCATTTTACAAGCCCTTCCGGAAGGTTGACCGGCGACGTTACGGCCGACAGCAGGCCATTTTTAAGATTTTTCCTTGTTCCAGGGCTGACAATTGAAAAATTGGATTTTCCTATCAGATCCTTCAGCCTTTTCCAGTCGCGCATCAGTATTGCCAGGTTTACTGAATCCTCAAAGGATTTCTTTCTTAATTCAAGACTCATGCTGCTGTTATCATATATTTGCTCAAATGACTCCTGGCTGGCAATAAACCGCGTTATTGCAAGATTTTCCTTGGCTATGGAATCCAGGATGTTTCCTTTTTTATCCGGCGCATTTTCCTTTTCAGCAAGAATTTTTGCGCTTTCAAAAAATGTCTTGTAATCGCTCTCCTGCTTGCTTCTTGAGAGCGCCTGAGAAAGCGCGGCGCTCATTATGGCCGGATCTGAAGAACTCCTGGCAACCTCCAGATATCCCTGCCCCTGTGCAAAGGCATCATAGTTGTCGAGACTCTTGACCTTCTCCTCCAGCATCATCATGTTCGCCTGGTTTCTTATCTTTGAAACCTTGTCTGCAAACTTCTGATCCCTGGGTTTCAGCGCAAGGATTTTTCCAGTCCAGAGATAGAGGCCCCCGTAATCCTTTCTTATGTTGAAATAGTCCATTATGACTTCGCCGGCATCCACCGCATGTTTGCTGCCAGGAAATTTTTCCATATAATTTAAAAGAGCCGGAAGCCCCACCCCGTATGCCCCCTGGTCATATTGGGCCTTCGCTAGTATGAAATTGAGATCGGCATTGCCCTGCTGTTTCTTGTCAAATTCCATGTATGACCTGACAGAAGATATCAGAAGTCCCCTGGCTCTCAGGGTTTCGTAGAAATCATATTCCGCTTCCTTTTGAAGGATCATGATGGCGTTTTCAATGACCTCCCTCCGGTTCTGAGGCGGGCCGAACTCGCCCTCGAAGATTCTCAGATACATATCGCCGCTTTTTAGATAATTTTTTCTCCTGTATTCAACATCGGCAAGGTTAAGTGCCATCTTTGTCTTGTTGGGGGAGTTTTTGAAAAACCCAAGGTAAAGCTCGTAGAAATCGGTAGCCCGTTCCAGATAATAGTCCAGCTTTTCCTGATCCTTCAATTTTTTTGCTATATCGTGGCTGGCTGTGCCCAGCTCGCGGACTTGCGTCTCAATGAACTTGTAGGCAGTGGTCCGCGTCTTATGTGGTATGTTGTAGTAGGAAAGCCAGAGTCCGTATTTTTCGAGGACATACCGCATCTCCTCAATTTTAAGGTCTATGCGGTCGTTTATGGGGATCATTGAAAGAACTTCCCTGTATATGTTTACAATTTTCTGCGGGTCGGCCGTGCGTTCGCCCAGTTTCCTTAGCAGCATGACAGCGACCCCGTATTTTTTCAGCTGGATATACCTGAAAGCCAGCTTCTCTATCACTTCCTGATATAAGGCCTCTGTCGGCGCCAGATTGGAGTAATATGTCACTGGATCAGGATTTTCCCTGTACAGATGTGTGTAGGATATTATGGAGTCAATGAGCGCCTCCCTTTTCAGGTTTTTGCTCACAGCCCTTTTTTCTAGGGAAATCTCCGCACTTCCCTCCTCCTCCTTCAATGTGTCGTCCCGCACAACCTGTTCAAACATCGGCAGGGCCATGCTGAACTTCTCCATCCTGTTATGGCACACGCCAATCCTGTAGCGCGCCTGGTTGCGTTCCAGCGGAAACTTGCTTGCAAGAACCGTCTGGAAACTTTTTATG
>JADFZC010000568.1 GCA_015232735.1 Oligoflexales bacterium
GTCGGCGACAGCTCGGCGATCGGCTACACCTTCGCCCGCCATCTCTACCTCTATTTCAAAAGTCGCGGCATGGAGACGCCGGTCGGCATGATCAACGCCGCCACGGGCGGAGCAGGGAACGATGAGAAGAGTTCACAGCTGGATGCCAAAGCTACAAACCCTGTTACCGAGGGCTATCACGGATGGGTGACGTGCACCGGAGAACCCTCCCTGGTGGTCCACAATGGCCCGGGGGTTGGCTATCCAACCAGCAGCGTGAAACCTTCGTGCGTCAATGGTGAAAAAGCCTACGTACAGGGGACAGTCAAGACCGCTGAGGGGACGCTTTATGCAAAACTTCCCGGGTGGGGAACATATGTGGATCCGTCAGACGGCGTGAAATACGGATATGCGGATGTCAGGTGGCTGCAGAAAAAATCCTCCGACGGCGGGAGCGGTTCCACCGTGGCGGATGTGACCCCCGCCGGCGCGATTCAGATAGCCAAGGCGGTTGTAGGTTTTTCATACTGGTGGGGAGGCGCCGCCTTTCCAAAGGGTTCCACGGCAGGCGCGGACCGCGGCTCATGTACGCCAAAAAGCGGTTCCGACGGATGTCCGGACTGCGTGCATTCGGGGATTTATGGGGCTGACTGTTCCGGATTGATAGGCAAGGTGTGGCAGCTTCCGAACGCAATGCCCATGAACGCAAACAAGCATCCATATTCAACATCGACTTTTCAAAGCAAGACCGACTACTGGAAAAAAGTCTCAAGGGATAAGCTTAAAATGGGCGACGCCCTTGTGACTGATGGGCATATAGTTCTATTTGAAAAGGGAGATCCATGGGGAGCCATGACCCTTTACGAAGCCAGGGGATGCAAATATGGAATCGTTCATAACACGAGGAGTCTCACGGGTACCTGGACTGCGCTAAGACGGGATAGCTTTTAAGGGATGAAGATGCGAAAAAGAAATTATTATATCGCAATTGTGATCGCAGCCGCCGTCGCTGTCGCCATATTTGCAGTCAGGGAGAAAAGGAGACAGCCGGCTGAACCAGGCACTTCTGAAGACAGGGATTTGGCAGGGAGCGGACAGGCTGCCTTCGACATGCCAGTTGTTGAAACGGGGACATCCCGGAAAACGGAAGACAGCGCCTTTCAGGCGGCGGCATCAGGTGTTTCCGCTTCCGGGGGCGGTCAGGTGCAGGCTGACGGCTTGAAAGATGGGGTGATCTTGGAGGCGGCGTGGGGCGCTGCTCCAGGACAGCTTGGCCGAAGCCCGGCGAGGGAGAGCAATCCGGAAGATCCGATGAGCTTTGCAGCCATGCGAAATGGAGGCATTTGTATCCTGGACCAGGTAAATGACAGGGTACAGTGCTTTGGCCCGCATGGAAGACTGGATCGTCAGTTCAAGCTGGAACGGCCCACGGCTCAGGATATATCGATAGGCGCTGATGGAAAAATCGGGATGCTTGACCGTTTAGGGGAACCTTCGCTTGTGATTCATTCCGAATCCGGAGAGAAGATCTCGGAAATACCTCTTGTCGGCGGCCCCATTACGGAAGGCGGGACGCTTACGGCCCTTCTTCGTGACGGCGAGGGCAACTATTACGTGGAAAGAGAACATCAGGACGTTATCAGGATTGCCGACAGCGGCGGTGCTGCCGACAGTCAGAGGCCGATTTTTCCAGGGCGCCCGACACGTGACGGCAAGCTGTTCGTATCCGCCTCGATTAAAAGCGCAAGGGACGGCACAATCATTCTGAAGGCATTTGACAGGATGAAACAGCTAAAATGGGAAAAGCTGCTGGGAACACGTTCATCCGTCATGCAGATATTGATGCTTGAAAGTGACAAAAATGGGAACATATATGTCGGTGCGCTGGTCGGGAAATTGGAAAATCCAGAGGAGTCCGTTATTCAGGCGGTTCGTCTCAATGGTGAGAACGGGGAAATCAGCGGCACAATTTTTCTGCCTTCGCCAAAAGACCCTCACGAGCGCTTTCGGGACCTTGTAGTCGCTGAAGATGGGACACTTCTCCATTTTGAATCCCAGGAGAAAGGGGCCGAGATCAGGCGCTATTCCTTTTGAGAGGAATAAAATATAAAAAAATCATATGATTAAGTTCTGTGTGCCGCCTTTGTCATCACCACCTGGGCGTAAGTTCAGCCGACTTGGAAGAAGTTTTAACTTACATTTTATTCCATAACTTGATAAACAGACGTGAAGAGTAAAACTTTAACCATAACTATGAGATAATGCCATGCTTAGAAGCAAAATAGCATCCATTGGAAATTACGTACCTGAAAATGTAGTTAAAAACGTGGACCTGTGCAGATATATGGATACAAGCGACGAGTGGATCCGCGAGCGCAGCGGGATCGAGGAGCGCCGTTATGCAAAGCGCCTTGAGGAGACAAGTGCGACCATGGGTGCAAAAGCAGCCCTAAAAGCCATTGAAAGAGCGGGAATCTCCAAAGATGAGATAGATTTTATAATTTTTGCGACGTTGAGCCCCGATTATCTTTTTCCCGGCTGTGCGGTTCTGATGCAGAGGCAGCTCGGCATTACAAACGGCGTGGGGGCCCTTGATATCCGAAACCAGTGTTCGGGGTTTATTTATGCGCTCTCGATTGCCGATCAGTTCATACGCACAGGCACTTACAGAAACATACTTGTCGTGGGCGCCGAATATCACTCGGCGGGACTGGATTTTTCAACGAGGGGTCGCGATGTCACCGTCCTTTTCGGCGACGGCGCAGGCGCCGCGATCGTTCAGAGGTCTGATGATGAAAGCTGCATACTGACGACCCGTCTTCACGCCGACGGCACTCATGCCG
>JADFZC010000569.1 GCA_015232735.1 Oligoflexales bacterium
GATTTCAGAAATTCTGGATTCAATCGCCGGGTCTTTCTGGATTTTGCTTTTGACTTCTGGCCAGGAGATCTGCTCGATTTTCGGTGCTGACTGCTGTTTCTGTTTTTCCTCTTTTTCCTTTTTTGCTTTTAAATAATATAAGCCGGCAGCAAGAACCACAGCCAAAGCAGCAGCTATGGACAATCCCTTTTTTCCCATCTCATCTCCTCCAGAAAATTGATATTTGGCCATTGATTAATTTGGAAGCATCTCGTGACGAAAATAACCTAAAGTCAATATTGTTCCAAGCAAATTGTTGCGGTTATCTCGAGATATTGAAAAAGAAGTCGGGATGGTTTGGATTATTTAAAGCCCTTATCAAAACCAAGCTTGCACAGCTGTGATGCGATAGTACCGCTTTTGGAGTTGTATTTGGACCGGAAATTCTAAAAACTTTCAGCCAGTCTCTCCGCTTTTTCCAAAGCCGCACTGATTATCAGCGGTTTTTTCTCAGGGAGGATATCCACTCCTTCTATGAAAAGTGTTGTGATATCAGTAATTCCTATAAAGCCAAGTATGCTTTTTATATATGTGGAGCTGAAGTCGTATTTTGAGAAATCGCCATGTGAATATATGCCTCCGCTCGACTGGATGTGAAGCAGCTTCTTGCCCGAGAGAAGCCCCACCGGGCCTTTATCCGTGTATTTAAATGTCTTTCCGGTTATGACTATGCTGTCGATATACCTTTTGAGTATGTAAGGTACGCCAAAATTCCACATTGGAGAGGCGATTACATATTTGTCGTATTTCATGAAATTATCAACCACTGAGGCAACGCCCTCCACAGAGAGGCTTTCCTCTTTGGTTAGTCTCTCAGGTTTGCCAGAGTATAGCTTCGTTCTGGCTGTTACATATTTGCCATCTATCAATTGCAGACTGTCGCTGAAAAGATCTATGGTATCAACAATGTCGTTTGGATGTTCCTTTTTATATTTCCTGACGAATGAGTCTCCGATTTTTCTGGAGGAGGATTCCTCCTCGCTGTTGGGAGTGGCTATTATATAAAGTAAATTTGCCATGATTTTCTCCTGGTCATCTTGTTAATATTACCGCATGGGAAGACAGGTCTTCCTTTGCCTTCAATAATATCTGTTTATATTTTAAAACGGCAAATTGTTACTGTTGATACTGGTATAGATAATGGTTATCAGCCCGCTGTCGCCTTTGGACTGGCAATGATTGGTTCAGCATCGTCTGTTGAACAGGTATTTGATCTGATATCTACAATCTGTGATCGGGCAGGATTCAGGTATTCGGGAATCTGGCTCATCAAGTTTAAGGAAACCTCGTCCTTCAGGGTGAGGCCCTTCAAGCTAACAAAAATCAGGAGAGGTTTAAAGCCACTGCTGATTCGACACCCGGTCCTTCAGGGCCGGGTTTATACTGAGCCCGGTTTTCCAGAGCTCTGAAACCTGCCTGCTCACGGATTTCTGATGTCAGATCCATCTTTTTTTTTTCGCAAATTGGATTTGATTGGGTATAATAGCATTCTGAATCTTCAGCATGCCGCTGCCAGGCGGTGACTCTGACAGGAGACGGATTTCATGGATATTATTGAAAACCTTGGAGAAGTCAGACAGATTCGCAGCAGGCAAATGCTGCATGAGCAAACCAGAAGCGACGGTTTTCCAGGCGCCGGGGAGCCTCAGCAGGTTATTCAAAAGGCAAGACGGTCGATGGGAATCGATGATCCTGGACTGAAGACAAGTCCCAAGATCATGGCATGGATTTTGAGGAGAATGAATCTTCATGATTTCATGCCTTCAAACAGGATAATGGCTGAATTTCTGGAAAATGCAGTCACCAGGCCCATGGATCTTGGCCCTCTCGTGGAGGCCGTGAGCGAGTCACTGGCTGGGAGGCATCCGGCAATTGTTGATTTTGTCAGAGCTGGTAATGACAGAAATTTTTTTCATCCTTCAGAGCATGTGACAACGGCACTTCATGTCGCATATGTCCTTGAAGGCATGACTGTCGGTATGGCTAATGATGTGCAATTCACTGCTGAGCTTGAGCAACATTTCAAGAGAGCCTACGGCCTAAAAGGCATTTATTCGGATAATCTGTTTGTAGCTTTTTTCCGTACCTGGCAGCTGACTTCGGATGTTTTTTGCGCCTTGAAGTTTTGTTCGATTTCTTCAGTCGCCAGATACCGGATTCAAACCACCCTGAACCGGGGGAACCTTGCAGGGGAACAGATTAAAGAATTGAGAAGAAAGGGAACAATAGGTTTTGTCGATGCCATAAGTATGAGAGCTCATCTCAGGGAGTCATCCCGCAAAACATTTGTCTGCTGCCGTCTGAATATCGAGGAAGCCCTGGTAAAAGACCTCACCGAAGGACGAAGAGACAATGCACTTGCAGCCTACGCTCTGGAACGGGACCTTTTTTTCAGGGCGCCGGATTATCTTTTTGAGGACCAGGCCGTTTTGCCAGAACATTGTCATGACGAGGTTCATCGCCGGTTTCTCCTGAAGAATCAAAACAACATTCACGATGTTTCTGGCATTACGGAAGCCTGGGTCCAACTTTATCAATCGTGGAACCTGGCTTTTGTTCTGGGCTCTCTTGACGACCTTCCTTTTGTACTGCCCAAACTTTTGATTCCAAGCCTTTTGGATATTGAAGCGAAAAATTATCTTTATACAAGAGGTCTTTCACTGTGGCTGGTTGTGCACTCCTTTTTATTCAGAAGGATCGAAGGGGTTGCGCAAGTCCAGGGCCCCGATGGAAAGGAAGACATGGCCAGGATCTGGGGCCGGATCAACAGGGAATATATTTCA
>JADFZC010000570.1 GCA_015232735.1 Oligoflexales bacterium
GGTTGATCCGCGACAGATCCTATGCTCGCTTCGCTCGCCAGGATACGTCCCAAGGATTGGCCAAAGGAAATGAAATATCCAGTTTGGGCGAACAGAGATCGAGGTTGATCCGCGACAGATCCTATGCTCGCTTCGCTCGCCAGGATACGTCCCAAGGCGCTGAAAGCGCCTTGGGACTAATTTACTCCCGAAGGCATCCTGGGTGTATCTATTTCCATATTTTCATTGCTGACCGGAATACCTTCGTTGTTGAAAGCGGCATAATAATGACGCTTCAACCCTTTTGGCAAGTCCTTTAGCTCCCAGACAGTATTTCCAAAATTTGCAATGGATTTGAAATTTTCAGGACCAAATCCGGAAATGCAGAGTATCCTCTTATCCTCACCCGTTGGATTCTTGTACTGTCTTGGAAAATTGGACGGCCAAATCCTCGACAACCCCGCATCAGCGATATTTCCCTGAAGCAAAAGACCTTCGTTCAAAGGCATTTCCGAAACTTTCCCTCTGTTGTGAAGAAAAACCGGGGTAGCCGTGTTTGGAGAAAGCAGCATCGCATATAGAAAAGAGTCACGGCTCTGATGATATATTTGAACTCGGCCTGCAGCACAGTTTATAATTTTCTCTGAAAAATCCTCTGAACACCTGGTTATTCTTATGCTGGGAAAGGAACCTGAGCCCAGGAAATCCGGCTTTCTGGCCTCCAAAGTACACGACCTGACATCGGGTGACAGGCCTTTTGAAGCCTTTGTCGACAGAATATATGCCGCAACCGCCTCCATTGCAGTCTCAAGGAGATTGCAATGAACATTCTGGAGAATAAACTTTATTTCCGCACCCAGGGCAATATAGTCTATGCTGTATGAAATATCGCATTCCAAAGCTGCCTTTCTCGTATCGATAAACAAAGATATGTCAAATACAACATCGCTGCTTTCAATTCTTCTCTTTGGAAAGTTTCCGGCAGTGCAGGGCACCACAAGATTATTCAGTCTTATTTCATCCATGTTTTCTCCTGCCGATGGTTATCGATCATTTATATGTGAAAAAGTCAGCTGGCGCCAACGTAAAAACGATATGGTGCCGGATACCCTTCCACTGTTCTGGTCGAATCTGAGGGCATTAAAAATTCCCCAAGACTCCTTATGGGAGCCCATTCAGTTGACCTCTGTTCGGTCGTCTGAAGAGGAGCGGAATAAATAATGTCCACGTTCCTGAAATCCGCCCTCCTAAGCCAGTTTTTAAGACAATTCAGCGTTGGCAAAAACCAAATACCCCTTGCACCGGCATAACGTCCGGAAGGCGTGAGCGCATAAGGTTCATCGCCCGGTATTCCCTGACAATCTATAATAACCCTTCCCTTGTTAGCCAGGCTTTTCTTGATTTTTGAAAGAAGTGAAATGGGATCATGGTGGTGATACAGAATTCCCAGGCAGAAAACCGTATTAAAAAAATGTTTGTAATAATGTATATGCTCCACCCCCAACAGCTCGAAATGCATTTTCCTGATTCCGGTCAAGTGCCTGAGCAGGGCAAAATTGAACCAATACTTCTCATATGGTTCAAACCCTATGACAAATTCCGGCTGCATAGCCGCCATCCTGAACATGTAATATCCATTATTACATCCAAGGTCCGCCACCCTTTCCCCGGAAAGGGTTCCCACGTACGGCAAAAGCCTTTCCCACTTCAAATCAGACTGCCACTCGGCATCAATATATCGCCCATATATCTCAAAAGGTCCCTTCTTCCATGGAATGAAGGCTCTCAACGCTTCATCGAGGATCCTGCGTTCGTCCTGGCTTAAATCTCCGAAGTTGCCAATACGGACGGTCCTGTCACCCAGCAAGACGGGGGGGCTCTCCCTTTGAATCTCCATCCCCCTGATCAGGCCGTCGCGAAATTTTTTATGCCCGGCACTCATAAGTCCCATGGATCTATCCCTTCTGACAGCCATTATTTTCGAGGTTTCAAGCATTTTTGAATCCTGGGAAAAATACTCAGGCTCGGCGAAGGCGCTTTTCAGCCATGAATCTTCAACCAGGTATTCCATTTTCACCTCCCCTGATCGCAACAAAAGAAACAAAATTATTCCACTTGATCACAGACTCGCAATATTTAAAGCCGGCGCTTTCGATTACACCTCTAAGCTCCGCTTCCGTATAAGGAACAAGGACATTTTCCAATGCCTCTTTTTTTCTTGCTATCTCCGTAAGGCTGTATCCCTGGTTCAACTTGAACCTTTCATAGATTGCTGTCGTCGTCTCAAGTATTTCCGACCTTTCAAACCTGATTTTTTCACTGATAAAAAAAAGTCCACCCTTTCCAAGTCCGCGAAAAATACGCCTGAGCAGTCCCAAACGTTCAGACACCGGCAGAAATTGAAGAGTATAGTTGAGGATCACTATTGAGGCATCCTTTATTTCCACTTTCAGAACGTCATTGCAAATAAGCTCAAACCTATGGAGCCTGTTTGACGTTTCCAGCTTGCTGGAAGCTTTCTCTATCATGGCCTGCGAGTTGTCCACTCCAATAAAGGTCGCTCTCTCATCAAGATTCCTGGCAATAATATCCATCGTTGTTCCCGTGGAACAACCGATATCATAAATACGCATATCCTTCCTGTGATACCGGACCACCCACTGAACTACATACTCATTTACGGCGGCATAAAGAGGAATGGAACGTGTGACCATGTCATCAAACACGTCTGACACTTCCTTGTTAAAGATAAATGGCTTCGGATACCTGCCTGTGTCAAAGATATTGTCCTTTTCTCCAACCAGCCTCAATTTTATCGTGTTTTCGTTTATGTCCATTAAAA
>JADFZC010000039.1 GCA_015232735.1 Oligoflexales bacterium
ATAACTGACTGGGTTGAGAAAGAGTTGGTCAGGCCACTTCTAAGAGGCAGAGATATTTCACGCTGGCATGCTGCCCCCAGTGCATATATTCTATGTCCATATTCGAAGAGATTCCCCAAAAATCCGATGCCGGAGAACTATCTTGAAGAAAATTATCCTCAGGCAATGAATTTTTTTCGAAAATTTGAAGAAAATCTTGCCAGCAGGAAAGAATATCGGAGATGGAAGGGTAAAAATCCTTTTTATGAATTATACCGAATAGGTGAATATACATTCTCGGATTATCGGGTTGTATGGCAGCATACGGGTTTTAAAGACAAATTTCGGGCCGCACTGCTGGAAGCGGATCAATTGGAGGTTATTCCGGATCAAAAGGTCATCCTTATACCTGTTGAGACATCGGAGGAGGGAAGTTATATTGTCTCTTTGCTTAACTCCAAGGTTATTGAAGACTGCCTGAAACGATTTATGCTGCTGGATGCATCCCCTCAAATTCTGGAGTTTATAAAAATAATTAAATTTGATCCCAAAAACAAGCTTCATCAGGAAATTGCGGAATTGGGAAAGGATGCAAAGAATGTTGTCAAATCAAAAGAAGGTAAAGATCGAATTGATCTGATTGAAAAACATGTAAACACAAAAGTCGAACAATTGTATAGTGAAAACAGTTGAGAACCATAACTCTTTCATTGGGCTTTGTTCAAGTAATCTTGAATCCCACTGAATTTTGCCTGGAATGAAACCATGAAGCGCGCTTTTGGACAATCATTTATCCTTTCCATACAGTTTCTTTTTCTCACCTTGTTTCTGGAAAATGCCCCCCTTTCGGGGGACGAAGCTGAAAATACGCTTTGCCTGGGTCCGGCGGGTGCAAAGATAAAATTTATTTACCTTCACGGTTTTGATGATCCCGGAGTCGGCGGGCAGGAAAAGGAAAATCGCAGGATCATGCAGAGGCTGACTGAAAAATACGGCTTCAGGATAGCAATTCCCCGTGGCAACGGCATGTGCAGGGGCGGAACGCAGAAATGCTGGGCTATCTCGTCGGATAAGGAGGTATCAGATACCTACAGGTATATTCTGGAAAAAACGAAAACATGCCTTGAAGGGCATGATTCGTTCGGAATTCTGGGTTTTTCAAATGGCGGATATTTCCTGGCAAAGCTGTATGATAGCTGTCCGGCTCCAAGGGCCAGATGGCTTGTGACGACGGGAAGCGCGGGCAAGGCGCCGGAGGTGCTGTCGAAGGACTGTCCCCCTCTGCATCTTCTTATTGGAAAAAAAGACCTGGCTTTCAAAAAAACCAAAAACCTCTACGAGTCCCTGAAAAGCAAAAAGGCTAAAGTTGCCTTTGAAAGTTTCGATGGAGGACATGTCATCAACGAAGAGGCTGTTGCAAAGGCCATATCAAACATTAATGAAAAGTCTTAGGAGTCAAAAGTGTTTAGTTTATAAAATTCAGAACCGGAAGGCTCCCGGGAAAATTCAGGAAGCCTTGCCACCGCTTTTCTTCTCATTGTCTACAACCGTCAGTTTTCCGTTTTCCATCGTCAGAAGCCTGCCTTTTGTGTTTATCTTCTTCTGTTCGTTATAGTGGTTGAGGCTTTTTACCACTTCAGCCAGGAACGGTCTTATTATGTCAGGATCGTAATCGCCGGAGCATTCGGCCATTATTTTAACACACTCGATCGGATCGTATGCCGGCTTATACACACGTTTCATAAGGAGAGCCGAGTATACGTCCGCAATCATCATTATCCTTGAATAGAGATGAATACCGGTATCCTTATCGTCCTCCGCCCTTCCTTTTTTCCCATTGGGATAGCCGCTTCCACTGAATTTTTCGTGATGTTCCAGGGCAACTCGGGCCACTATTTCGGGGATAGGGGCTCCATCGCTGATTATCCTGGTAATCTCATCATACCCCTTTTGTGAATGGGTTTTCATGATTTCAAATTCAAACGGCTCGTATTTTCCCGGTTTGTTGAGAATGTGGTTCGGGATGTCGGATTTTCCAACGTCATGGTATATCCCGCAGAGGGCGACTATTTTTGCATCATCGAGACTTATTTTGCTGGCAAGTATCGTTGTCGCAATCATTCCTGCGATCATGGCGACAGAGGCGCTGTGGTCGTAAAGTGTAGGATCGTTGTTTATCATACGGCTCAGCGTGCTGATCACCGATTTGTTTCCGATGGTGCTATTCATCATCCTGCTTGTGGTCTTGGCTACGGTGTCGACTACATCAGCTGTGAGCCCTCCCTTTACAACCAGCTGGCTGATGGAGGTCAGGTCGGTGAAGGCTTCGACCGTTTTCCTGTCCAGAGCCGGGTCTTCTTTTACTATTTCACCGGCTTTGGCCTGGCTTATCTGTTTGCAGATATCGATGAATTTCTTTTCATCCGAATTTCTTATCAAAAGCCTGACATGCTCATGCTCTTTCACCATTACCTCCCGGATATGGTCAAGAAGCGCCCTTTTCACGTATTCAGCCGGCTTGATATATTCAACTATCTCTTTTCCAACCTGCAGATACAGAGAGAAATCTATGTAGGCCGATTCGTAGAAAACATTGAAGCGGTCCATTGTGATGATTCTGAATTCCGATAGGAAATCCTCGGTGACCGGCCATATGCGGCAACGGTTTCTGGTCTCTTCCTTTAGCTGATATCTTGCGTTCAATTATTCATTCCTCCCTGATCATGCATACGCCACCAGAATATTTTATAACTAAATTTGATTATTTGCAGTGTCTAAACAGCTTACACTGTCTCCTCCATTTATAAGCCAACTCAAAAGAATCGGCAATAAAGGCAATCATTTTAGGAAATTTGCCAGGCACGAATATTGCATCAGATATTAATAATAGTATTTTTTTTAGTGAAAACAAAATTCACCTGTTCTTGGAGGTCTGGCAAATGGTGAACATCAACTCTACCATTGGAGCATTTTATCCAGTTCGAAAACCTAAAAGCAGATCCGAGGAAAATTCTGACCTTTTCTCCTCGAAGTACCTTGAATTATGCAGACAGTACCAGGCCGAAATACTCAAGATATTCAAACTGGACAAGGTCTATGTCAAGGCGGACGGCAATTATCTGTGCTGTCTGAATGAGAAAGGCGAGGAGATGGGGATTCTTGACCTTCTGGGTGGGGGAGGTTCAACAATTTTGGGCCATAATCATCCGCTGTTTTTAGAGGCGATAAAATCAATGCTTGAAGCCAATACACCCGTCATGATCAGGAATTCCATCAAAAAGGAGTCAGCTCTTTTAACGGAAATTTTAAACAAGACGGTCCAGTCATCCTTTCCTCTTGACAATCCGGACGATTATGTAGTTCATTTTTTCAATAACCCTTCCGATGCTTTCAATGCCTCCATAAATCATGCTCTCATGGAATGGAACAGCCAGAGGAGAAAGCATCTGGAAAAACTTCTTAATATAAAGGCCAAAATCAAATACAGGCAAAGACAGGGAAGTGATGCGCAGGATGAAATGCTTCACTCCACTTTAGGCACAATTGAAAAAATAATAGAGGAAATTGGCAGATTGAAGCCCATGATCCTGATGCTTGAGGACAGCCGGCATAAGATAGTGCCGCATCCTGGAATCATCATGGCCAAGGGACAGGACATGGATAAAAATGAATATGAGCAGCATGTCTCAATAGGCGTCCTGCCGCACACGGCAACCGCGGGGGAGATTGAAGAGCTGATAGACAAAAACTCGGTGCCCCTTGACAAGCAGCAATCGTTCTCTTCAGTAATAGGTGTCATGATCGAGCCTGTGCTGGTCGACGGTGGGGTGATACCTCTGTCGATCGAGATAATAACGAATATCAAGGAGGCATGCGGAAGAAAGGAAATACCCTTCATTGCAGATGAAATTCAAACAGGGACCTATCGCACGGGAACATTTTTTGCCATGGAACAGTATGGTATTCTGCCCGATTACTTTATGCTGGGCGGGAGCCT
Organism: Oligoflexales bacterium; assembly: GCA_015232735.1. The sequence goes on from JADFZC010000039.1 coordinate 3,977, forward strand.
GGGCGGAGGCATTTCGACACTTTCGGCACTTATGATTCCCAAAACCAGGTATCAGAAAAATTTCGGTGCGCTTTATGGTTTTACTTTCTCTGAAAACGAATATTTCTCTGCGGTGGCAAGGGCCAATATTGAACTTTTGAGAAGGGATGATTTTTCCAACAAGGTAAAGGCAAAAGTCTTCGAAAACAAGATAAAGACAGGCCTTATAAAAATAAAGGAAAAGTATCCTCATATTATCAGTGATATAAGGGGACGCGGGTTTCTTATAGGTATAGAGTTTGCTAGCCAGTTTTCGGAACATCATTCGCCATTTTACACGTTCCTTTCAGACTCAGGATACCTTGCGCATTTTCTGGCCAGCTATCTCCTGAATGTTCACAAGATTCAGGTTGGAACCACTTTCATCAATAAGTATACGTTATGCCTGGAACCTTCATTAAACATTTCAAAGAGGGATTTTGAAGGAATTCTCGTGGCGTTCGAGGATTTGGCCGAGAAACTGTCAAGCGGCAGATTTCTTGCCCTTTCAGCGCATCTTTTTCCGGACGGCAAGCTTTATCACAATTCCAGGGTATGTTCCCTTATCCCGAGAAAAAATATGCTTCAGGATAAAAATATGCCTGCGGCAACATATTTGATCCATCTGACTGATGACAGGAGCATTGCGGGAATAGATCCCATGTTTTCTGCCATTTCAAGAAGAGACAGAGAGTATTTCATAAATAACATGGCCAAGATTTCAGGGGACGGCATTCTCATCTATGAACAGGTGGTCGAAGGCGCTGGTAACCAGAAAGTCCTGCTCAAAATCAGAGGCATCCCCGCTCTTGCAAGAGATATCGACCCTGTTTCGAGGGAAAAAATCTTCAGATCGGATCTGTGCAAAATCAGAAAGATCGTCCAGTCTCCCATAAATGAGAAATCGAGTTTCATTGGACTTGACTCCCTGGGTTCAGTCCTTACAAAAAACGGTCTTGGCCTTGAGGATCTTGGCCGCAATGTCTCAACCGGATCATGCCTCACCGTTGCAAGCGGACTGGAGCTTCTGGAGGACCATTTGGCTGGCCAGGGTCTCTCGCTGAGAAACCTCAAGGTTGGAATAGTCGGGGCTTCGGATCATCTGGGAAACATTTTCTCCCAAATCCTGGGGGAGTACGCGGATGAACTTGTCCTTCTGAATCAGACAGCGGTTGAAAAGAGCTTAAGTTTCCAAAAAGCGGTGGAAGCCCTCTTTCAGATCCATAACATCTCAAGGGAGAAGGTCCTTGTGACCACAAGCCAGTCAAATCTGAACAAGTGCGACATAATAATTATTGCATCAACATCAGGTCTCAACAACCTTGATCCTGCGAATCTGAAGGAGCGGGCGATTGTTCTAGATGTCCTTGGCAATTCAAACTTTGGCTGTCGAATCCGAAGTGAACGAAAAGAGGTGAGTTATATTCAGGGAGGCGGCATAATATTGCCCAGAGACCAGAAGATCGGTCTGTCGGCTCTTCAGATGGACGGACACGAAATTCCAACCCATGCAGGCGAGATGATACTTATGAGTTTTGCAAGGAGCAGGGAGATGTTCACATTCGGTCCGATTACAAAGCAGAACGTGTTTGAAATAATGAAGCTGGCCAAGCAGATGGGTTTCAGGTTTAACACATCCAGTTCAAGGTATAATGATGAAAGACATCTAGGTTCGGATACGAAAAGAATTACAGGGAAGATATCTGTACCTTGACTTTTAGAATTGTGCCAACCTGTATGGAGTGGCTTCGAAGTTGAATATCAGACTGGATGAGGATTTTAAAGAGATAATAATGAACCTCATCGGCAAATAAGGTTATTCCTCAAGGCTGCCGGCATTGAATTTGACTATATCGCTTGTGAGCTCCATCGCACCTGTTCCCAGCCTGGAAAATACAACAACTTCATGAGTCTCGGTGTTTGAACCCCTTTGCAGTCTCAAAACCATTTTATAGTTTTTACCCGCTACAAGCTGATATTCGGCGGAAACGATTTTTTTCAGCATTGCGGGAGGCTTTCCCGAATTGGGTCTTTCGTTGATCGCCTTTACCGCAAAATTGGCAGCTTTCACGATTTCTGTATCATCAGTACTGATGGGCTTGTAGGCTCCGGCGGAACTGTCGTCTTTATCCGGTATCAGATTGTCCTGCGTTAGCTCCATTGTGTTATCGAGCCCGTAAAACACGACAACTTCATGGGTTTCCGGCTTTTCACCCTTTAGATCCAGCACCATTTTATAGTTGGTGCCGGACACCACCTGAGACTTTGCGGAGACTATTTTGTCAAGGAACAAAGGCCTGCCATTTTTATTTTTACCGTTTATTTCCATGACCGCAAAATTCGCCGCCAGAGTGACTTTCGGATCTTTGACATCTATCTCTTTATACCCGCCTCCAGTCGGTTCGTCGCCGGACTTTACGGTGTCCTCCATGAGCTTCATGGTGTTATCTAGTCCGGAAAACACGACAACTTCATGGGTTTCCGGCTTCTTGCCATTGAGATTGAGCACCATTTTGTATTTGATGCCGGCCACCACCTGAGATTCGGCAGAGACTATTTTGTCAAGAGTCAGATCTTCTTCGTTATTGCTTTTTTTGGCGTTTATTTCATTCACCGCAAAATTTGCCGCCTTGATCACATCGGGATTTTCGACGTCTATTGGTCCGTATCCTCCTGCATCTGAGGTTAACGACGTATTTTCCATATCTGAGTGTTTGTTTGTACCGCAACTGAGAATTGCCATCGTCGCAAAAACCGGCATGATAATGTAAGAACAAAAGTTTAAAATAAGATTGGACAGTTTCATGGTGTTATCTCCATTAGAAAGATTGTTAGAGCAGATCCTGTGCGAGCCGGAGCTCGCCAGCGACTATTTGTTTTTTTGGGCCGTACTCTTGTGACACTCGTGCCATTTGCTATTATCGCAGTCAATTATTTTCGTATACTTGTCATTTGATGATCCTTTTTTTGTCAACACACAGGCAGGTCTGAACCATGCTGCTTCCTTTTCATCACAGCATTCGAAATCCTCCGTCTTGTGTTCTCCGTCAGTACAGGAGTTCACCGGCATGCAGCATACCCTTGGAGGCGAATCGTCAGAAGGAATGGCAAATTTAATATTCGGATTGGTCGCCATAATCCCCTTCCCTTCCCCACAGTAATTGATCTTAATCACATCTCCCCCGGCATCATAGCAGGTTCGTGCTCCCTCCTTTGTAATCTGTTTGAAACCTACTGGATCGTTTTTTTCCAGTTCCCTTAATTTTTCTTCCGTAGATGACGAAGAGGAGTTGAGATTGCTCCCCTGCCGTGATGCCTGCACACATCCCAAAAGTAGCAGCAAAGGCAGAATGCATTTTAAAGCAAGGACACTTTTTCCGATTTTTGACTTAATCATTGTGATCTCCAATTGAATGGTGGGTGAAAGATAATTGCATAGAGATTGCGATCTCACAGCAGATGACGATTACAAATCCCTCTTCTGCAATAGCCATTCCAGCCTCTGATTTTTTATGTGGGATTCACAAATCCCTCTTCTGCAATAGCCATTCCAGCCTCTGATTTTTTATGTGGAATTCATCAAGTTTAAGGAAACCTCGTCCTTCAGGGCGAGGTTATTCAAGCTAACCAAAATCAGGAGAGGTTTAAAGCCTCTCCTGATTCGACACCCGGTCCTTCAGGGCCGGGTTTACGAAGGTTATTTTCGTCGGGTGAGTGATCACTCAAGTCGGTTTGCGCGTCTAAGTTGACGGTTATAAAGGAAAAAATAGATTTGTAAAAAAATATTACACCCGATGGCAGAAGGTCGACCATAAAGTCCGCTTAAATTTCCTTGTGTTTCAAGAGCGATGACTTTGGTGCAGCCTCATTCGCAAGCTCTTCATCCGGCATTTTGGATTTGTTTTTTTTTTCTGGACAAATGATCCCGTCGCCTTCACCGGCGGGCTTGTGGGCAGTATTCTTTTTGATATCGCGGCTGCAGCCGCCGCCAACGCAGCCATATCCTATATGAGCAAGTATTATCGGGGAAACGCCTACATCAAGGGTTTTGCCAGGATCAACAGAAAATGCGCCGCCTGTTCCCAGCTTGACGACATCTGTCTTGACGGCGATTGCGGAATGCCACAGGTATGTCGCGGCGCCAGCTGTACCGACAATATCAAACCCCGTAAAGTCAATATGTGTCTTGTCGGATTGTTGGCACTTGCAGAGAGCGACGCCATCAAGGTCAATATCAAAAACAGCGGGGAATCAATGTCCGCAGGTTATGGCAACAATCGGCTCCTGCCCGCCTCCGGGCCGGATGCCTCGGGCAAGACGGTCCGCTACGGCGTCGAAGTTGACAGTGCCGAATATCAGATCAACATTGCCAAGCCAAAGATAGAGGCGTCCAATGCGGGCAAAATCATAAGGCAGCCTATTTGTCTTTGAGCCATGGCGGAAAGGATACTGGGCTGCGGCTTTTTTGCTCACAAAAAAAAGCCGCTGCCCTGAAAACAAGGAAAGGACTATTGTCGGCACGCAATATCCAGTGTATATTACTTCCCCAGTTATGCTTTAATATGAATTGATTTGAATATGGAGTTTTTATGATTAGACTTATCATTGCAGCCATGTTTTTGGCGTCATGCGGCATAGACAATAGACAGGAATCACAGACAGCATCCAATCTTCCAGGAGTAAGTGCAAATGATAATGTTGTTGAATTTTCGGGCAGCGAATTTTTAAGGATATGCAGAAATCCCATGGGCAATGAGGCTGCAAAGGATACCATCTATCTATTGATGGAAAAAGTGAAGCGGACAGAATGCGTTTCAGCCTATATGTCACTCAAAAAGATGACGAAACTATTTTTAAGCGACAGCAACATTACAGACATCACTCCGTTAAGCGATTTTGTCGCCCTTACGGAGCTCTCGCTTTCAAACAACAAAATCACGAATATCTCTCCCTTGAAAAATTTGAAGGCTCTCGAATATCTCTATATTGAGGAAAATCAAATCGATGATCTCAGTCCGCTTAAAGACCATGCAAATTTGAAATTCCTGACACTTGGCGGTAATCGGATCTCGGACATATCTCCTCTCTTTGCCTTGCGGAAGCTGGAAACCCTGCGTTTGAACAGCAATTTGATCGCAGATGTGTCACCATTGAAGAGCCATCCCAAGTTAATGGATCTTTATTTGAACGACAATCATATCTCTGATATTTCTCCATTGCAAAATATCGTGACCTTAAAAGGGCTGTACCTGCATAAAAATGAAATTTCAAATATAGCTTCTCTCAAGGGGCTCATAACGCTCTACTATCTCTCTCTTGGAGAGAATCCCATCGATATGATTGGCGCCAAGAATGAGAAAAATTGTCCTACCGATGCATCGGTGGTATCTCCGGCTGTCAGGAGTTATTGCCTCAATATGCAGATATGATCAGGTATGCCCTATAATTTTTACGCTGCAGCCAGACTTTGATTTTTCTTGGAAGCTGTGGTTTTTTGCCTCCTAAGCCTATCAGCATATTTACAAATTTGATCTGTAATATTTTGAAAATATTAAATAAATAAGTTTTTTTAAACCTGATGCGCAAATTTCCGAATTTAAAAATGTGAAAATTGATTTACAGGGAGGAGGCATTATGTCAACGCTCAAATGCATATTGATAGGCTTGATTGCAGCAGGTTCAATGATTATTCCGGGCTGCGGGAAGAGGGCGATAGAAACCGTGAATTCTGATACACAGGTTTTCCAGGGGGATAATGGTGATCTTCTACAGGTCACGAGTTCGAACATGCCGGCATGCAATATAAACAATCTCCATCAGACGGTCTATATCTCCGATCAGGGTGCGATAAAAAGTTGCGACGGGACAAACTGGGTGCTCAAGATGTCTTTGAGGTAGATTTTTCCGAGTCTCCCATAATCCAGTTCTTCCAGCCGTCCATGAGGCTTTTTTCCTCTATTTTCAAAGTTTTCAGAACAGATTCGTTTGAAGTGTCCTCAATAATTTCCATGAATGTACCCGAGTCTGATGTTTCATCAATGTATTTCAAAAGACATGCGCTTTGCAGGGTCGGCTCAATCTTTGGATTGGGATTTTTGAGGTCGCTTGCCATTTTGATCAGGGTTTTTGGAAAACCTGAGCCAATCGTTTTCATCTGGTCGCACGAAACCTTTTTAAAATCGCCTCCTTTTAATATTACATAACCCAATCCGCTTGTTATCCAGCCTGTTTCCTGCATTTTGCCGTCGATGGGATGCTGGGTGCGCCCCGATATGAAAACGCTCGTGAACTCGTAAGTGAAAAGTTCTGTGACTGTCCTCACGTCAGGATTCCAGATATCCGAGGAACCGTCGGAATTTCGGGCTGAGGGGGATATTACTCCCACGATATTGGAATATGATGCAATCCTTCTCCAGGATTCCGACGTAACATCCTTTTCCCAGAGGCCTGAACTGGCGAAGAATGTATCAAAGTCCTTTCTGCTTGAGAAAATCTTTATCTTTATCTGCGTAACAAATGGCTGTTTAAAAAAACCTTCAACAGATGAATAGGCTGTCAGCGCGGAATCCTCAAATATCCGGGAGTATTTCTCATCTTCCGCATTTGTAATCTCAAGGTAAATTTTTTCATTGATTTTCTTGATGTTTTCAACTTTGAGATAGGATTTTGACGAGGTCTCCAGAAATGATATTCCCTTAAAGTTTTTTTTATTGCAGCTTGTTAATAACATTCCAAAAATTGTGATTAGTATCCAAAACAGTCTCATATTAGAATCCCTTGATGACAACAACTTGAGTTTTCCGAAAGTCGTAGGGCAGCTTCTGCCAGGCGTCTAACCGGTATGCAATACCCATGCCATCATTTTTCAGGGTAGCGAAGGATTCGGCATTGCATGATACAAATGCCTGCCTTCATTCAGCATGACGATGTGAGCTTCTGATAAAACTTATGAAATTATAGGAATTTTTGGGCGATATTCAGGAGGTCCGGATCTGCGAGCTTGAATTTCTCCGAAAGTGCCAGAAGCTGCGGGCGGTCTATCTGAGAAAGGTTATGTTCCACTAAATGCGTGATCTGGTTGGCCAGCTTTATTATGTCGAGAGCTGTGATGGGATATGTTTTCTCTTTTGGAGAGATCATTTCGTGATGTTCTGCGGCGGCTTCTGCTGCATATTCGGGAAGCCCCCAGAAACTCGCACCGATTTCTCCAAGGACGGTGTGAGAATAGGCTCCATGCAATTTCTCCTTCGCCAGCCAGGAGCCGCTTGCAGTCGGGTCTTTCATATCTTTTGCGATCTTGTCAGCCATATCTGGGAAGCCTATGGCCATGATCACTTTTCCCAGGTTGCATAATGCTCCGGAAAGATAGATCTCATAGCTTACTGCTTTGGGAAGAAAGGTCTTCGCCATATGTTCCGCTATTCTTCCTGTCAAGGTTGACCTTTTCCAGAAGTCGTCCGCATTGAATATCTTGCTTTCGAAGATGAAACACCTGAGCGATGCCGTTGTGACTATTTCCGACAACGCCTGAATTCCAATGTAGCTGATTGCGTGGGACAGCGACTCAATTGCTCTTCCATCATCAATTGGTTTGAGATGATTAGCCATTTCCAGAATCTTGGCTGTTATGAGAGGGTCTTTTTTTGACGCGTCGGCGAGGGCCTTGGATGTTGTATTCTTATTCTGTATCAGCTGCTGGAGTTCCATTACGAACGTTGGAATGTGAGGCAGCTCTTTCAAATTTGAAAGCTTGTTGAAAATTGTCTTTGCATTCTCAGACATCTTCATGCTTGGGGAGTACCATGAATATTTTCCCTTTGGGATCATCAGTGTTGATTTGCAGGTACAGTTGAGCCAAAGATTGCCGGATTCACAAATTCGAAAACGCGATGCAAAAGTGAGAAAATGATCGACGTTTGAAAAAACCCTCCCGCAGCCGTTGCACTTTTTAGCATCAAACTGTTCTTTTTCCTTTGCCGGTGATTTATCTGGTAATCCCATAATTCCTCACTCCATAAAACCTAATTTGTTACTTATAGTATTCTATTAGACAAACCATTCAGAATAAAGCAAAGAAAAAATATATTATTATGGGATTTAAAAATCCTATCCAAAGTCCTCCCCAAACAGGTTAACGATGCAAAAAAACAAGCTACAATGTATTGATATTATTGCATCTGTCGTTATGGAAAGCCGCGTATTAACATATTCCTGCATTGACTATCATGACATTTTGTTCTACATAACCGCTTATTATGAATTCTCGGTTTTTTAAAAACCGATTATA
>JADFZC010000571.1 GCA_015232735.1 Oligoflexales bacterium
AAAGGGAATTGAGGTATAACAAGTCGCTGGTCAACATATTAAGGAACAAAAGGTCTTTCAAATCATTTTATGAAGATTCGGGATATCTGATAGAAGAGGCGCTTGTTTGCCTGAAAAAGAACCTGTTTGGCGACGTCAGGTCCATCCTTCATACGATAAAAGGAAACAGCCTGATATTCGATTTGGATCATTTCGCAAAACACATTCACCATCTGGAGGAAAAAAAGTCCTTCGAAGAAGATGATCTCAGAGGCTTGCTGCGCCTTCTCAGGGGTGTTGTTCATGACGATCTGACATTAGGTCAGCTTGCCGATTATTTCGAGGATAATATTGTCGAACTTAAAAAGGGGGAGCTTGAAACCGCAAAAATCCAAATAATGAAAACGACTGACCACGCGGCCTCAATCCGCCTGTTTATGGAATGGTATGAAAATGTGGCGGTTGACACGGTGGATGTCATGCTGGGACCATTCTGCAAATCGGTGGAACAACTTGCCGCGCAAAAAGGAAAATCCGTCAAGATCAGTCTTACCGGCGGAGATCTGAAGATATTGGATCCGAAAGTGAAGAAGATTATCAAAGGTCTGATACATGTCATCAATAATGCCTTTGATCATGGTATTGAAACCAAGGCCATGAGAGGTCAAAAACCGGTTTGCGGAACGATTTCAGTATGCCTTGTCAGGGAAGAAAGCGGACTCTCGATTGTGGTTGCAGATGATGGCTGCGGGATAAACCTGGAAGAGGTCAAAAGCTCTATCCGCGCCAAAAAGATTCTTTCAGACAAAAAGATGGAAAAGATGGGAGAGGAGGAAATTTTGCAGCTTGTCTTCAGGCAGGGCGTTTCCACGATGCAGAACATAGATAAAATCTCCGGAAGAGGGATAGGTCTATGGACTATAAAGAAATATGTGGATGAAGCTGGTGGCACGATAACCATACACACGGTGGCCGGCATGGGTTCTACCATTAAAATCACCATCCCCTATTCTAACAATGAGAAAGACTACCGATTGCCTATGGCGGGATGAGTTTTTTTTTACCTTGAGACTTCAAGGAAACCATCACGCAGCGTTCTTTTTTGAACAAAGACTAATCTTATATAAAATCGTTTCCCCGATCCCTTTGAGATTAAATGTTCCGGCTTTCTCCCATTCATTCAGGTGAAGATTGTCCCTGACTTGCGACGAAAAGAAGATCTCCCCGGGAGAAGTAACCCCCTCTATCCGGGAAGCGATGTTCACAACAGGACCAATAACCGTATATTCCGAACGTTTTTTTCCTCCGAAAGACCCGACGATACCGCTTCCCCTGTGTATTCCTATCCTCATCGCGAATTCAAATCTGCGGTTTTTGCTCCACTTGACATTAAAATCCTTCAGGGCTTCCTGCATGGCTATGGCACAATCCACGGCATCCTTGACCTGTACCTCAGGTTTCTTCTCCTCGGGCGCACCGAACATCACCATGATGCCATCGCCCATGAATTTGTCCACGGTACCGCCAAATTCAAAGATGATATCGGTCATCTTTTCCAGATAATCGTTCAGCAGAGGTGAAATACGGACAGGTCCGATTTCCTGGACTATGTCTGTAAATCCTACGATATCAGCAAACATGATGGTAACATCGATAAGTTTGGGTTTGTCATCCAGAACCTTCTTCCCGGAGACGATATCAGCTACAAGTTTGTGAGGAAGAAATCTCTTGAGAACGTTCTCCGTCAGATTCCTGTTAAGTTCCCTTATCTTTTCCTCGCCCTCTTTCAGATTGATCAGGTTTTCCACAATGCTCAAAAGCTCAATCTCTTCAAATGGCTTCCCCAGGTATGCATGGGCGCCTTTCCTGATGCCTTCGATCTTGCTCTCTTCGTCGCTTTTTGCTGTAAGAAGAATGGTTGGTATTGACTTCAGATCACTCCTTGACACCATTTTTTCGATCAACTCGGGACCTGTAAATTTTGGCATCATCCAATCCACGATGACAAGATCAGGTCTATGGCTTTCTATCTTTTTTAATCCCTCCTGCCCGTCCTTTGCAGTGATTATTCGGTAGGATTTCCTCTTAAGCAATCTTGCGATCAAATCCCTCATATCCTTCAAGTCGTCAATTATCAGAATCAGCCTGCCCTCACCCGTCAGATCCTCCTTTTCCTCCTGTTGATCCTCACTGAAAGGAAGGTTTTCCATTCCTTCGATATTCCAGATTTTTGGCTTAAATTCAGCCAAATTTACCGATTCCATCTTCTTCCCATCCATGTTTTCACTATCAGCTTCACATTCGTCCGGATAGTATTTTTTAAATCTTACCCCGAACATGGCGCCTTGTCCCAGGGTGCTTTCAACAAATACCTCTCCGTTCATTGCCTCGGTAAGTTCCTTGACCAGCGCAAGTCCCAGACCCGATCCTTCGTATTCCCCGGCGGCCGAATCCTCCGTCTGGGAAAATATTTTAAAGAGCTTGGTCAGATTTTCTCGTGATATTCCAGGTCCGCTATCTCTCACGCAAAAAGATACATGGCTATCCGTGCTCCCAAGGACAAGGTCAATCGTTCCTCCTTCTGGGGTATGCTTGAGGGCGTTCGAAAAATAGTTGAACGCGATCTTCTCAAGCGCGTCAAGCTGTCCAAGGATGAAGATATTGTCATTATTCTTCATATCAAGGCACAGGCTTATGTTTCGGCTGAAGCAGATCGAAATAAAATATTCCGAACATATCCTTATGAACTCGAAAATATTGATCGGCTGAAGTTTAATACGGGTTTTTTTGGAGGACAATTTTTGAAAATCAAGCAGCTGGTTGACCAGACGGTAAAGTC
>JADFZC010000572.1 GCA_015232735.1 Oligoflexales bacterium
TTCCGCTGTGGCAACGATGTTTTTATTTTCTATTTCGCCCGAAGCGGTTTCTGTTTGCTGGTTACCACCTTGTGGCTGTGCGGGCGATGTCGTCTTTGTCTCGTCATTTCCCGTAATGGCCGATTTTCCCGAGGAAGCCGACCTCGTACTCAAAAACCCCGCCTCCTTCTGGCACCCGATGAGGCAGGCAAGAGGAAGAATCACACCCAAATAATAAAAAATCTTAGATAAAATCGGATTCATGATTAAATGCTCCCCCAAAAGTTTCATTCAAACAAAATTGCTCTAAGACTTGTCGTAAAAGAGCTAAACAGCAATGTGAATATAAGTATGCTTATTCCTATATCTGCAACAATTATGCCATTCCAATTTTTAAACCGGTTTTAATTGGCCAAAAAAAACATCCGATTTGCCGGCCGGCTTTAAAAGGTGATCCATGTTGTCTTTGTTTATCCATATTTAACGATGCGGCTGTTTTCAAGGCGTGGCAGCAATCCTTTGCAATCGGCTTTTGAATCAGCCGTCACGATCTTCATATTTGAACGCCCTGTGATGGAGTCACTTTATCCGGCCTTTAAAAACTGATGTTTCACCTTCTTTTTTTTCTTTTTCAAAACAGGATGAAGCGTGGTTTTCTGCCCTAAAACTCCAAAAAGATGCACATTCAGAAATTTGACATTATGCGATATCTCCATGATAACAGAGTTTTGAGCCAGTGACAAAGCGGGTATGCTCCCGAGCGATCCTTGACTGTATAAATTATGATTAATTTCCCATATCATCCATTAAGTCTTTGCTGATGAAAGGAAATCTCTTTTATTCGCGGTCTCTGAGGCTTAGCCGGGGGCGGAAGGAAAATTAAAGCACAGTTTTTGCATAATCAAAAGCAAAATTGTCTTTTCATTTTGATCAAATTTGTTAGAGGAGCCAAGCTTATGACCTTTAGTGTGAAAAGCGTTATAGCAATGTCGATCATGGGAGCATCGATTATGATAAATTCTGGCTGTTCATCGGAAAATGCTCCAAAGATCCCGAAAAAAATAAGCCTTGTCGGATCTGAAAATAACGGAGGTTCAGACAGTTCAGTGTCTGCCACGACCGGAACCGACAGTGCGGATCAGCCTGTTTCCGTCTCAAACATTGTTGAGTCAAAAAATGTCGCTGATGAACAAAAACCGCAGGAGACAAAAGGAAATATCGATGACTCGGGGGCGCAGGCTGAAAGCAAGATATCTGACAAGACATCGACTGGCGACAAGCTGCCGTCAGTATCGGATGCCAAGAGTTATCTAGGCGCCGACGGAAGTTCATTTGAGGTAAGGCGGCTGTGTTCAAACAACGCCACATCCCAGACGATGGCCAACCTCGTAGGTTCAAACAATGTCGTCATGACTCTTTATCCTCTGGAAGGAAATTCACTCAGGCAGGTCAAGATCGATGATATGTCGGTCGGAAGAGAAGTCAGAAAGCAGATCATCAATGAGGGAAAATTCAAGTTGTCGCTTAAAGAGGTGAGCGATGGCAAATATACGTTCATGATGTGTTCCTATGGATTTTCGGACAACTGCAGTGGATCTGCACCGCCAAGTTTTGATCCATACAGCAGAAGTGTGACAGGCGACGTAAACAAGGGCGTTCTTTCAAGAAGCGACATATGTGTCAAGGATGGAAAGCTTATGGCCAAGGACTGCAAGAGCCCGGCGCCCAGGTTTGATCTATGGTATGCATTTAACGATGAGAAAACACCTGAAAACAATGCAGCTCTCGGCACGGCCGGTGAAGTCGCCAAGTGTGAAATCAGCTTTTCGCCGCTTATTATAGATTTTGCCGGCAACGGTTTTGATCTGTCGGCTCCTCTTTCAGGCGCCATTTTTGATATAAACGCTGATGGTAAAGAGGATATGGTGTCATGGCTGACAGGTTTTGGGACTTACTTTTTGGCGTTTGACATAAATATGAATGGAAAGATCGATGACGGCTCCGAGCTGTTCGGAAATGCCACGATGTCATATGACGGGAAAAGGGCTGAAAACGGTTTTCTTGCATTATCCATGTATGATTTGAACCTCGACGGCAGGATAGACGAAAAAGATCCTGTCTTCCCGCAGTTGATTCTCTGGAACGGGGATATGTTCGGAAACAGTTCCTTTATGACTTTGAAGGACATGGGAGTCAAGGAGATAGATCTCTTTTACAGCGAGACTTTCATCGCTGACAAATACGGCAACGAGACAAGGCAGACATCGAAGGTAAAACTGAACGATGGAACCTTGAGAGATATTTCAGATATCTGGCTTAGGACGGTTGAATGACATTTATCGGATATTCAATACATTTCTTTGAACTGTTTTTAAAGATCCTTTTGGTTTATCGGCTTGGCCAGATGTCCGTCGCACGCACCCTGCCTTGAGGCATCTGTCGATCTCCTCGCGCATCACGTAGGCCGTAATGGCAATGACAGGTTTTTAAAGCCTTTTTCACGAAGTATGGAAGTCGCCTTCAGTCCATCCATTTTTGGGCATCTGGATATCTCCATCAATATGATATCAAATTCATTCGCCTGCGCTTTTTCAACAGCTTCATTCCCATCTTCCGCGGTTTCGACGACTGCTCCAAGCATTGAAAGAAGCCTGCTGGCCAGGAACCGGTCGTCAAGGACATGTTTACGACAAAACCGTTTTCGCGGAGTTACAAGGCCATAGTTAGTCGCTGGCGCCAAAGGCGCCAAAAACTATCCTGAGCGTAGCGAAGGGTGCGGCCCGCATTGCTCGAGGGTCTCTTGTTTGGTATTTTTACTGGCTGGCGGCTCCTGCCTGA
>JADFZC010000573.1 GCA_015232735.1 Oligoflexales bacterium
AAAGACTTTTCCGGCAAAAGTCCGGATCAAAAATTTATCTCTGATCGCGGCACGGACGGCAGCACCATAGGTGATCTTGAAAACAAGATTGTCAGCGCGGACAAAGGCAAGGAGGATCTCAAGGAGTTTGGGGATTGGGAGAAACAAAGCAAAGGCGACTTCTGGACCCCTGTGGCGAAAGACGCCGCCAACAGCCAGGATGTTCAGCAAAATGAACCCCCGGCCGCAGAAGTACCGAAAGAAGCCGTTGTTACGGCCCAAAATGTGAACTATATTCCAGCTCCCATAACAATGCCGAAACCATGGACACCCGCTTCAGGTCAAGTTGCCTCAACAGGTGTGAGTACGGGATGGGTGTTTGACAGCGAAGCAGGTCCGACAACGATGGGTATGAATAAACCTTCTTCGCCTGCAAGCAGCGATCCCTCGGTATCGACCGCACTTCCCTCCGGCACAAGGGAGATTCCATCAACATACGGCAATGAGCTGCCGGCCGCACCGGTATCATTTCCAGGCAGAGTCGATATAAGCGGCGGCATGGCTGGAGGTGCAGGTGCCAATAATGCATTGTCACCTGTTTTGCCAATGGGCAGCGTCACTCCGCAGACGCCGGCAGTCGCTGCTGGCGGAATAGCCGGCGCTGGAGCGGGAATCAGCGCCGGAGCTGGAATTGGCGCAGGTGTCGGAGCAGGCATTGGAGCCGGGGCAGGAATCGGCGCAGGTGTTGGTGCAGGCATTGGAGCCGGGGCAGGAATCGGCGCAGGTGTTGGTGCAGGCATTGGAGCTGGAGCAGGTGTCGGAGCAGGCATTGGAGCTGGAGCGGGAATTGGAGCGGGTGTCGGTGCAGGAGCTGAAATCGGAGCTGGTGTAGGGGCAGGCGTTGGGGTTGGCGTCGGGGCTGTTGTCGGTATTGGCGGCATGATTCAGTGGTGGGGCAGCATTTTCGGTCATGGTACCCAGGGGGGCGGATATGATTATTATGTCGACAGAGGCGGATATGGATGGTGGGATACACCGCTTGTCCTGGACTTCGGAAGCAGCGGTACCATTAAAACCGCGAGCCATGAGACAGGCAGGATGGTGAAGTTCGACATTGCCGGTGACGGCATCCTCAGAGAGGTCGATTGGGTCAACAGGGATGCAAGGATTCTAGTGCTTCCAGATAAGGACGGCA
Organism: Oligoflexales bacterium; assembly: GCA_015232735.1. The sequence continues at coordinate 1,175 of JADFZC010000573.1, forward strand.
AGGTATCTTCAGGCAGACAGCTTTTTGGCAGCGCCACAGTCATTTCAAAGGACGGGAAAAAGGCTGAGAACGGTTTTGAGGCTCTTGCATATCATGACGACAACAAAGACGGCGTCATAAACGCAAAAGACAGAATTTATGGGAAACTCATGTTGTGGCGGGACACCGACAGCAGCGGCGTGTGCTGCAAAAAAGGCTCGTTGACAAGCCTTAAGGATGCCGGCGTGAAGGAAATAAGCCTCAGGTTCGAGGAAGTGAAAAATGACAGCAGAATTCTTCTTGGGAAAAACAGCAGGATACATTTTAAGGCACACTATCTGACAGAGAGGAACGAAAAGAAAATGATCGCGGACATATATTTCAAACGTTCGACTGACAGCGGGAAGTAAAAACAATATCAAGGGAGAAAACAGTTATGAAAAACCATAGAATGAACATAAAAATGAGAGTGATGATTTCCTTTGGACTTTTGATCTCGGCGGCGGGCTGCGAGTTGAACAGGAAATCCGAATCCAAAATTGAAGGGGCCACCCTCGAAGAGATAGAGAGGAGCGGCAGGACGGATATAGCGCCGAAATATGAGCTTCTCAAGGATTTGAAAGAGATCAAGGTCTCGGTATTTGTCACAAAAGACGATGGATGCCTTGTGGACATGTATAAAGACGTCAATGACAAATATGAAAACGCAAATGACGGTGTCGTTCAGAAGAGACCGGGGTGTGCCGGCGATGAAGCCAGCAATCAGAAGGCCGAAGCGGCCATGGCGCAAATCAGGGGCTGGGTAAACAACAATGATGCGTCAAAGACCTTTCTCAAGGATGCCGTTGAAAAGAAACTCGACGCTCCAGCCGGAGTCAACGCTTTTGAAATCAGGGGAAACGGACCTGCGCTTGGAATTGATGCCAAGGATCAAATGACGGTGAAATATATCTTTTCATTTTACCTTGGACTTCCTAGGGATGTCACAAATCTTTTTGGAAAGGCCCTTGCCTCAAGTCATATAACATTCCTTAACGGGCATTTTTACAGGCTTGATATCGGAAATGCCATGAGAGACAATGGGCTGGCTTTGACAGGCACTTCTTCTCAGTCACAAAAAACCGATGAACAGAAGAAAGAGGAGATCATAAAGAAAGACGAAATTGTCAAACAGGAAACAAAGAGGCAAAGCTCGATCATGTATGGCCCGGCGATGGACACTTTCACCTCGCAGGCCAAAAACAATCAGCTTCCATATCGAGTGGTCATTTTTAACGGCTGCTTCTCGGAATACCTGGAAAAACTGGTTGCCGCGACAGCAAAGGATGCGGGTCAGCCAAACATTGACATCGTTGGGCACAGGGGAAAAAACAGCTATGGATTTTTCGGAACCCAGAATACCCGCTTTATGGTTGGCCTGGCGAAGAAGTATACCTGGCCGACGATACTGAAAGGTCTCTGCCCTGAAGAAAAGTGCGGGACAAGTTACAACAAAAAAGATCCCAACAAGGTTATTCCGGTAGTAAGCACCAGTGAATTTGGCCGATAGGGAGAGGTTTAAAGCCTCTCCTGATTCGACACCCGGTCCTTCAGGGCCGGTTTACCAGGATATGTTGCCGGCGTGAAAAGACTTTTACTTCGCAATCCTGGCGCATCCGT
>JADFZC010000574.1 GCA_015232735.1 Oligoflexales bacterium
TAAATGCATGAATATCCCTGCAAACGCCGCCGTTTGTGCCGTTTGCCCTCATGTTCCGGAAAATGCTCTCCAAAGAGGTGAAGGGTGGAAGCTCGCGATTGTAGCCATTAAGGAGCCTCTCTCCAAGCAATGATATGAATACCTGTCTGCTTTGCTTTGTAGAAAGCAGGGTAGTTGAATTCGTTTTCAGATAATCCTTATAGCCATCAAATGTGGATGGCGCGGACGAATAGACGCCGACGGAATAAGCCTGGTAGGCATTCAGATAGTCTTCGCTTTTTCTGGAAGCGGCATTTGTGTGGTTGATCTGGTCAACCGGTGGCGGAGAATCTTCTGTAGCAAATGTCCATCCGGCCTTGATTGAAAGCGTGTTGTCCTCATGCTTTTGGAGTTTGCTGTTTAAAGGTTTTTTTTCAGCTTTTTTGGAAGTTGAAGCGGCATGTGATGTCAAAGAGGCAAATAAACATGCAACAATAAGTAGTGATAGTTTTATATGCATATGTTGTTGATGAGAATGTTATCATGTAGATTCCATAAAACCACGAAAAGAATCGTTTCCTGACAAACTTTTCCATGTCGTTTCTTCATCTTCTTAATCTTCTAAACAAAAGGCCCATAATATATCTTATGTAAACCAGAATAAAAAATCACTCCATTATCTATTCCTGCCGATAATTGAGATGTGATGAAGCGTAGAGTTGTGTCAATTCTTTTTCTGCTGTCACTGGCACTTCACCTGTGTCTGCAAACGGCGCTGGCGGAGAGAATCGGCAGTTTGAGCGAAGGTCCCCCTGCCCTCATGGGAAATGTTCTTTCAAACATGAACTACGTCACAGTTGAGGCTCGCAGACTGGCGAATCCCAAAGTCCTGTGGCTGAATTTCGATCTGCTCCGGCAACGTGGCATTGAATTTCCCGAAAACGGTCTTACACCTGAATTTGAAGGCGAGATTTATGACGCCTTTGCCTATGCAGCAGTTTCACGACATGATTCTCCATCAAATTTTCTTTCACAAGTTCGCGAATTTTTTGCTGACCGCTATGGCGGTTATGGAATCGGGGTCAACTGGGGAAGCGGAAGAGCTGCCTCAAGCGGCAGGATTCAGAATAAAGGTATTGCAGCAACCGCGTTAGTCGGTGCGGGTCAGTCTTTCGATCATGCCCATGGCCACGCTTCAATCGAAGAAGGCATTCGTGAGGCCGTCTGGGGTGAGCTATTAACCATGGAAATGCCACATGGTGCAAACCGGGTTGTGGCGCTTATTGACACGGGTACCTATACGATGTGGCCGGATGGCTCGCGTCAGCGAAACGTGCTTATTATCAGGGAAGACCCGCTGAGACCGGCTCATTTTATGAGGGCTGGAAGCTGGGGTGGAAACTGGCTTTCAAACTCAGAGCTTGGGAGGGTCAGGGAAAATACAAGAAACATCCTTCTTGCACTGCCGCAGCCAGATGATTCCGGCGGTTCCGAGGCAAAACGTTTTCTTTCGGGCATGGAAGAGTACACAAGAAGAATAGCGCGTCAACATGCAGCCGCTTATGCAAACGGATTTTTTCACGGGGCAACCTCTCAATCAAACATTGAAATTACCGGGCGCTTTCTGGACTTCGGCACCATGACTGCACAGAGCGGTCATGACAGGATCAGGGTATTGGAACACCATTCTCCTGCAGGAGACATCAGCGAAATCTACAATATCCTTATAAAATCTTTTACAGAAGAAATAACCCAATACCTGCCAGTTGAGATCAAACGAACCGTTTCCACCTTTTTGAGTGGCGATCTGATGAAGATCTTTGAAAATGAATACAATCGTATCCTTCAAAGGGAGTTCATGAAGCTTACAGGAATACCGGCATCATTTTTTGAGTTGTACCCTGGCAGAAGACAGGCTGCTGGTGCTTTCGGAGAAATGATAAATCAGGTGTTCAACTGGTGGCTTGCCTCCTCCGGGGTTTACAGGCTTGGAGTAAACGTTGACAGGGCGGTTCCTGAAAAACCTTCAGGCTTCAACCTGAGGCGGCTTTTAATCCGGCTTGCAGAAGGAAATTATAACGATATCAATTCACTTGAGACAATCCTCAATTCGGAAATGCCTTATTTTCCAGAGTACAGAAGAAAACAGCTGGCTGAAAGCTACAGTACTCTCATGAAGGAAGCAGCCTCCCATGCCGGTCAGAACCTTGTCCCTGAAAGAAACTTCCAAAGGCTCGTGCGGGAGAATGTACGTCTCAGAAACACCCCCAGACCCGCAGTTTACAGATCAAATATGATGCAGGAGAATATTCAGCTCATTGACGACTATCTTCGCTCAGGGGATCGCAGCGCCATCTGGAACTCCATAAACGAACGTGTCGCTTCCTCCAGAAGGGATTTCAGTGCCTGGGAGCATGATGCACCCTTCAGCGCAGTGCTCGGCGAAACGAGAAACCCGCTCTATGGAACTTCCGTAAGACGCGTTTACGACGCCCGCGAGGGCAGCTACCAGCTCGAAATCGAAGCGCCGATAAGTGACGGCCACCTTGAATTCTTCGGTAACCGGATTGAGGCCTCTGACGCGGACAGGCTTTTGCTTCGCCACTCAACGGACAACTGGCGGAGTTTCCAGGAAGCAAGGGCTTCGTTCTCCCATGACAGAAGATCACTCAGGTTTGTCCTGCCGGATCCTCGCATCCCGGGCCGCAGCACTTCCGACCCTTGGGAAGGTACCGTGGAAATGGCCCTTCACCCGCCCGATGACAGCCACTGGTGGAAAATGCCTGGTTCCACAGACAATATCAGGGTGCAGGTAGCCCGGAACCATTTCGTG
>JADFZC010000575.1 GCA_015232735.1 Oligoflexales bacterium
GGGAAAAGAGAATAGGTCAGCTTCTGACAACGATCATGGCTCTGAGAAAAAAGAAATATCCAAACGCAGATTTTGCTGACGGGGAGGGGAAAAATCTCCCAGGCCAATCTATTCGGGGCGCCCTTGAGACCAAAACACTCACAGATATGTTTATCAAATTCAATGCTCTGAAAGATTTGCCAACCACTCTTTCGGCAATTCTCGACACCCTCACAGCTTTGACTTGTGCAAGTCATGCGATACTTTTCCTGAAAAAAGGTGATGGCTTTGAGGTTGTCGAGTGCCACGGTTTCACCCTGGAGAAGTTTAAGGACGCTGGCTACCATGGTCTTGGTATCGATAAGATGCTGATTGATTCAGCCATAAAGGGAGGTCTTTGTGATCCTGTGACAAAGGCGACCAGTGACAGGGTTTCATACGAAAAAGCCGACAGATCATCGATGATCGTACCACTTTGCTATATGGAAAAGGTTCATGGTTTTGTTTATCTCGGGCATAAAACAATAACCGGACTCTTTGATGTCAGGATGCTTGATATCATCAAGGCTATTTCAACACAAATGGCGATCGCAATTCAAAGCATTGACATTTGCAGCAGCCTTGAACAGGAAGTGGCAAAGCAAACCGAAAAGCTGCTTGAGCAAAAAAACAGTCTTGAGACAGCCCATTCAAAACTCCAGGAGCTTGATAAACAAAAAACCGGCTTTTTTCAGAATATATCCCATGAAATTCGAACTCCTTTGACATTAATTATCAATCCCCTTGAAAACCTCCGTAAAAATGATCCGCAAAACCAGGATGTCAGGGTTGCCCTGCAGAATTCGAACCGCCTTTTTCGCCTTGTAAACCAGCTTCTTGATTTCCAGAAACTCTCAGCCAAAAAGATGGATTTGAAGCTTGAGCCTATCGACATCGGGGCCTTTCTAAGGGCATGTTCCGAATATTTCATATCGATCTGCACGAGCAAAAACATAAGGCTGTTTCTGGACATATTGAGCGTCGAGGAGACATATATTTTGGGACAGACCGATGCGCTGGAAAAGATATTATTCAATTATCTTTCAAATGCAATCAAATACTCCCCCGAGGGAGGGGTTATTGATATGGTTTCAAAAAGTCATGAAGAGAGGGTCTCTTTTTACATAAAGGATAATGGCCCCGGAATATCGAAGGAGAATCAGGCGAAGCTTTTCAGCGTGTTTTCCCAGACAGATGATCCGGCCGTACGGGGACATCAGGGGACAGGTCTTGGACTGGCGCTTGTCAAGGAACTTGCAGAGGCGATGAAAGGTGAGGTTTATGTTGAGAGCTCCCCGGGAAACGGGGCATTATTCGGGGTGACATTTATGAAGTATAGTCCCGATACATCCCGCCCTCATGAGGGAGAGATCGCTAAGACTTCTATAACTGTCAAAGATTATGAGAATTTTCAGCCAAAGAAATGGCATTTCGAACCAGCTGAAAATTCCCCCTCTGATGAGAGCGATGAAGAGAGTTTGTCCGGCGATGGAAAACTCATACTTGTCATCGATGACCTTAAGGATATGAGAGATCTAATCACAAGATCGCTAAAGAAAAAAGCCTATCGAGTGATTACAGCACAGGATGGGATCGAGGGACTTGCGAAGATATCGAAATTCAAACCTGATCTTGCAGTTATTGACTGGATGATGCCGAGACTCTCCGGCCTGGAAGTGATAGAAAAGATGGTAGCTGACAGTGAACTTAAATCAATACCGACAATCCTTCTTACGGCAAAAAGCGACGAGGAGAGCAAAATGGCGGGCATCATGAAAGGCGCCCATGCTTATCTCGGCAAGCCTTTTGACGAGCTTGAACTTTTATGTACGATAGAAAACCTGATCCATCTGAAGGAAGGTGACGATAAGATAAAAGAATTAAATAAAGATCTGACAGAAAACGTGCTTAAGAGATTTCTTCCCCACGGGCTTGTGGATGATATCTGCTCGGGCAGGAAGACGCTTGATGACAGTCCAAAGCTCACGGATGTAACGATACTTTTTTCAGACCTGATCAATTTTACAAACAAGGCGGAGGATATAGGACCGCATCTGATGTCGCTTATCTTGAATGAATATTTTGACAAAATGACAGAAGTGGTTTTTGAATTCGGCGGAACGATCGATAAATTTATCGGCGATGGGATCATGGTCATATTTGGTGCTCCGGAAGAGCAAAGCTCCCAAATTCAGGTTGAAAAGGCAATAAATTGCGCCATTGCCATGCAATCCGCGTTAAAAGATCTTAACCTCGAATGGTCCAAAAGTCACAATTTATCATTTTCAATGAGAATAGGCATTCATAAAGGAAGCTGCATTGTAGGATCTTTCGGAGGCAGGAAACGATCTGAATATACGGCCATAGGTCCTGCTGTCAATATGGCTTCAAGAATAGAAAAGGCTGCCACTCCAGGCGGCATCTTCTTTTCATCTTCAGTGAGAGACAATCTCTCCAGGGGCGGCTGGGTGAAAGCTGGAATCTTTGAACTCAAAGGAATTGGTAAAACTGCCCTTTTCAAGGTTGATTGTCTTGAAAGTCAAAAAGTGGCTTAAATAGTCGGTGGTGGGACTCAATACCACCAGTAAACTCTGACTATTACCCACAAGTTTATCCTCAAAATAGCAAATAACTTTCAGCGATATCACCCAGTCGTTGCCATCCTCTCCAAATAACGATTATTTCTGGCCCTTTATCACCCTTGCGACTTACCTCCCCTTATTTGGCAATCCATCCCATTTCTTCCCTGACGGCTTTAGGCTTAGGCGAAACTTTCCAAAAGTAGCCAAAAT
>JADFZC010000576.1 GCA_015232735.1 Oligoflexales bacterium
AAAAGAAACAAATTTGATGAAACATAGAAGTATTTCAATTTTGGCATATTGGCGAAGCAGAATATTGCTTCCGATTATTCTTCTTGTCGTTACAATCATAGGAGCAGCAGCTTATTATTTAAATGAGAGAGAGGAATATCTTGCTCGTGAATATTTGATGAAAATAGCAAAGTCTGTAGCAGAACACATATATGAGAAAATTGATGATGAACGATATGGCGGGATTTCCAGCATTGTCTACGATATTGGGAAAATACATGATGTTGTAATCAAAGTGGTCTCAATACATGGAAGGACAGTCGCATCCTATCCCAGTTCATTACTTTTTATGGATGATTCGATCAAACTAGGGAAGTCTTACTCTGCAGATATATACTTGGACAAGGGAGAAAAGCTTGGTTATGTCACGGTGTATGATATCAAGTCAAAACCTATTGTTATAAAAGATCAGGCTTTGTTCGTGTTAATGGTACTGGCGATTTTGAGTATCATAACATCGCTATGGTCATTGACTTTTACAAAACCGCTCATTTCAGACATTTTAAAAATGGTCGATACCGAACCTGAAACGAAATTCCATTTCCAAGAAATCAAGGATATCAATTTGAAGTTGCAGTCACAAAGGCAAAAAGTAAAAGACTTGGAGCGTGGTAACGCAATTGCAAAGACAACTCAAATGCTTGCTCATGATGTCCGAAAGCCTTTCTCGATCCTTAAAATAGGATTGGATATGTTCAGTAAAGCAGCAAATGTCTCTGAATATAAAAAAGTATTAAATATGATCCGGCCAGAGGTTGAGAAAGCAATGACTTCAGTTAACGGCATGATTAACGATGTCATGGAAATCGGCAGAACCACACCCCCCAAAAGGGAGCTCGTATCTGTAGAATCTATTATTGAGTCCTCTTTGACTGAGATCTGCAGAGTCTTTCAAGAGGCGGATATTAATATCAGCTATGAATTTTACCATAGCCATATGCTCAGCGTTGATCCTCTGAAATCGGGAAGGATTTTTTCAAACATATTGGGAAATGCCTTTCAGGCTATTGGATGCAAAGGTGATATCTGGATAAAGACAAAAGAAAAAGATGACTTTATGACAGTTTGTATCGGTAATAAGGGATCTTTCATAAAAAAGGAAGATATTCCAAATTTATTTGAGGCATTTTTCACAAAAGATAAAAAAGGCGGAACTGGACTTGGACTTGCAATTGCTCATAAAGTTGTTTCAAATCATGGGGGAAAAATATGGTGCGAATCCTCCGAAACTGGAAAGACGGTGGAGTTTTATTTTTCATTACCAATTGATTTAAATGCTATCAGTCAAACAACAGCAAGATTATGTGAAAATACCACATTGATCACTCAGGCCAATAAAATGCCAACAGGCATTACAAAAGGGCTTGAAGAAAATACGAGCGCAACTATTGATATACAAATCTATAAAGATGAGATTATAAGACAAAGTAATCTTCTTAAGAGAAAAATTAGGTTAGCGGTAATTGATGACGAGATCCTTTATAGGCAGGCAATAAAGGATCTGATTGAAAGAAGTGAAGACTTAAGCGATGTGATTGATTTAATTTTATTTGAGGCATCAGAGCCTCTTCTTGCTGCCTTTAAAAAGGAGTGTTTTGATTTTCTTATCTGTGACATTGATCTTGGAAAAGGTTCCTTAAATGGATTTGAGATAGTAAAAACTCTACGCGCTTTGGGAAAAACACTTCCGATTTGTATCCATTCAAACAGAAGTTTGCCTGAAGATTACGCTCAGTCTGTTGGAGTTGGGGCGCAGGCACTTTTGCCAAAACCTTTAGCACTAAGCCATCTTTTGAAATTCATTGCAAACGCACTTCATAAGCCAAATGCCTATAGGCCGAAGGAAGAAGTTACAGGTCTGTTGAAAACAGACTTGTCCTTCAGGCCACACATAATATTTATCGATGACAATATTGTGTTTCGCAATTCAGCGCAAAGACTTATTTACGATGCTAATGTTACAGCATTTTCGACTCCAGAGGAGCTTTTTGAAAAAATTAATAATGATGGAGGCTTTCTTTTTAGTGTTTCGGCTATTATTTTTGATCAGAATTTTGAACCTTTATCTCGAAAAACAGGAATCGAATCGGCTGAAATTTTAAGGAAAAAATATAATTTTAAAAATCCAATAATTCTTAGTTCCAATGAGGAATTTGCAGATGATCAGATAAAAGATTTTATCGATCTATCGATTTCAAAAGAGCTTAAGCCGTGGTATCAATTAAAAAATATGCTTCAAAATAAAATAACGGATGAGGAGCAAAATATTGGTTTTTACGGAAAATCTCATGACAGATTTTCTGAAGATGAAAAAGACAAGTTTTATAAGCTCAGACATAATGTGAGAGGTTATTTAGGAAATATTGAAATTTGTACAGATAAGGTCTATTACCAGAACCTTGATAGTTTTCGTGACGATCTGAGAAACATATCCGAAAATATGCATAAAGTTCAGCAGTACATCCCTCAAGACTTGTTTAATAAATTAAAAACTTCCGTTGATGTTTTGATCAAATATCCCTCAAATCCCGTCTGGTCAGATATCAGCGGTAATATCAAAGAGCTTAAGAAGATTCAAAACGAAATAAAAGAGTATCATTTTTTTAAAGATGATTGGTGGAAATTTGAGGATCGATTACAAAAAAAGGATTTAACCGGAATCTCAAATAAAAGTGGTCGAAAAATTTCAGATGAAGTGTTGGCAGACACAAATACTTCATTTGCCACGAAAGATAATTTGTCAGAACAATCCTGTAATACAGGT
>JADFZC010000577.1 GCA_015232735.1 Oligoflexales bacterium
TGTTGCATCCTAACTACAGGATGCCCTTGGAATTTATTCCCGAGAGGATGTCACCTCTTAGCTTACTCTGGCTAACGCGCCTTGCCTCTAGCCGTAGCTAGACCCTAGTCCAGCTTTGGAAATAAGGCACAACCAGTAGCAGCGGGATCCTCGCCTTTGGAGATTTCGGATGACGCCCCCATGTCCTCGAAAATCCGCTCCCCGGAAGGTATAAATTCCCCTTCCCATTTTGCTATGACTATCGCTGCCAGAGAGTTGCCAAGCACGTTAACCGCCGTTCTGGCCATGTCGAGTATCCTGTCAACACCGGCAATAAAGGCGAGCCCCTGAATGGGAAGTCCGACAGAGCCGAAGGTCGCAAGAAGAACCACAAAGGATACGCCCGGCACCCCCGCAATTCCTTTCGAGGTGATCATCAGTACAAGCAGGAAGTATATCTGTGCCGACAAAGGCATGTCAATATTGTACATTTGAGCCACGAAAATAGCGGCTATGGCCTGATACAGGGTAGAGCCGTCGAGATTAAATGAATATCCGGTTGGTACGACAAAAGAGACCGTGGCTTCAGGACACCCAAATTTTTCCATTTTTTCCATGATCTTGGGAAGCACTGTTTCCGAACTCGCTGTCGAGAATGCCAGGATAAGTTCTTCCTCCAGAAGGGCAATGAGACTGAAAATATTCACCCCGAAGATTCTGGCAACACCGCCAAAGACAACAACCACAAAGAAAATCATGGCGATATAGACAACAAAAATGAGCTTGCTCAAGGGTAAAAGTGAAGATATGCCAAATTTTGAAACAGTTATTCCTATAAGGGCAAAAACACCAAACGGCGCCAGTTTCATTATCTGATTCGTTATGCGAAACATTGCGGCGGACGCACCTTCGAAGAATCGCAAAACGGGCTTTCCCTTTTCACCGATGGAGGCCACTCCCAGGCCAAAAATCACCGAAAAAAAGATTATGCTGAGCATATTTCCCCTGGCGAGCGACTCGAAAATGTTTGTCGGGACTATATTGACAAAAGTATCGATAAATTTATGGTCACCTAATTTTTCCGCAGAATTGACATACCCAGTGATATCCGCCTTTTGAAGCATGCTGATATCTATGCCGTTGCCTGGTTTGAATATGTTGACAAAGGCAAGACCTACCAAAATTGCCAAAGTGGTTATTATTTCAAAATAAACAAGAGTCTTTACTCCCAACTTTCCAACCTTTTTTATATCACCGGTTCCGGCAACACCGACTACCAGGCTGGAAATGACTATGGGAATGACTATTGTTCTGATAAGACGAATGAATATATCGCCGATCGGTTTGAGAAAAGCCTCTATTTGGGGATTTCCATAAAAAATTGAGCCAATCAAAACACCCAGGACAAGTCCTATGAATATCTGCCATGCCAAGCTAATTTTTTTCATGAAAATCCTTTTTTCTATTGTCTTCAAGAAAAAGAATTTGTGGTAACCGTCATTCTGAGCGGAACGAGGAATGACGGACCCTAAAAAAGTTTTCTTGAAGACCATATTATGTCAACAAGACCGGAGACCCTGATTTTTATGGTATCAGATCCGGATTCTTCATTAGTATGAAGCCAATAAAAAGGTCAAGTAAAAAATTACGATTATTTAACATTATTAGTCTCTTGGACAGCCAGATCATCCGCATTTGCAAAAACCGCATTTTTTCATTCCACCGGCCTTGCCCACCATTCTGACTCAGATGATATGCCGCGTAAAAAATCCGGCAGCTGCTGCTCCATACCTGCAATACAAAATAGCATACCACACAGTTTTCCGTGACTCCCTGAAAAGATTCTTCCAAATTCTGGAAAAAACATGTCGAGAAAACGGATTTGGTCTCCAGAATAGTATTTATTTATCCACCTGAAATAAGGAGACTAAATCGGAACTGTGACAAGGACGGACTCTGGCACATATTTTGCTGATTCAGAGCAGAAAGAAAATGCGGGCGAGTTTCATTCAGACTTTACAATATACAATAGAAACAAGCACAGAATAATGAGGAGAACCATGCATTCATCAAACACTCAGAAAGAATCATTTGTAAGTTATATCCTTAAAGCGCTTGAAAATGATATGCCGCTATACCAGGTTGTCGAGACAGTTGAAAAGGCCGTCATAGGCAATGCGCTGGAGCGTCACGACAGCTGCCTGGCCGTCTACACGGCATTGAAAATCCCAAAAACAAGTTTTTTTGAGAAGAGGAAACGGTATTTTACCTGATGGACCATAACACAAATTTTTTTACACGTCCTTCTGAGCCCGGCAAAGAGTCTCGGTCAGCACGGATCCTTCGCTGCGCTCAGGATGATTTACTCTTTTTTTAACGCGGATTATGCAGATTTCGCAAATCTAGCAGATCAGCTATAGTGCCCCTTTCCATAAAATCAGCGAAATCCGCATAATCCGCGCTAAAAAAACCAAACCGGTCATTTAAAATAAAGAATTTTACCTATTGTTGTTTTTTGAATCAGAGTGTAGAAAGACTCCGCAACACTTTGGCCTTAGACTTGTTATTGCTATCCTAACGGTATCTTTGAATAAAATAGGAATGAAAAAATTGAAACACATTAGAAATGGCCGAATTCACCTGATCCTGGGCGCGATAATCGGGATAATGAGTGCAGTTCTGGTTATTGGCGCCGGAATCAAAAATTTTAACATCAAACTCCTCAGCGAGTATGAATTGAAAATAAAGGATGACTATCGGCTGATTTCTGCGTTAGACAGCCTTAACTCCAATCTCGCTACGGCCATAATAAGCAGAAACGG
>JADFZC010000040.1 GCA_015232735.1 Oligoflexales bacterium
TTCCGGACTTCGTTCCAGCTTTGCACGGTTATCCTTCAGAATACGTTTTCCGCGGGAAACAAAGGAATTATATTGAACCATACCAAGCTGAGTGATCTCCTTGATGATATTCAATTCCTCCTGGTCCCTTCGTGCCTGCTTCTCAAGCTTTTTGAGTTCTGTGACATCCCTCACGGAAACGAGAATTTTTTCAATCATTTCATCATCGTCAAGTATCGAAGTCCAGTCAGCCTGAACCACTTTCTTTTTATTGTTCGTTTCAATGATCATTTCCCTTGGCAAAAGATGGGCGTTGACCAGAAATGTCGAAAATCCTTCATCGAGACACATATAGAGTGTCTGACTGAGTCTTTGTTTCTGATCGACAGGCATCTGCACCCGGGAAAGGAACACTTCGCTGAACGGCTTGTCTGCTATGTCACTTGTTTCAAGCACCGTTTCCAGATGCTGTGAATATTCATGGTTAATCAGATCGTTTTTGTTGATTGAAAAGATTCCCTGGTTTATGTTTTCAAGGATCGAACGCACCTCGCGAGTCTTTTCGGACAGTTTCCTTGTTCTTTCCTGCACCTTCTCTTCAAGGTGGAGGTTATGTTCCTTTATCTCGCTTATTTTTTCAAGGACGGCCGTCCGCATTTTTTCAAAACTTTCGCTTAAAGTCATTATTTCATCGTTGCTTTTAAATTGAGGAACCTTCTGGTGATAATTTCCGCCTGCTATGAAATTTGCACTGTCGTTGAGCGCCTGGATGGAACCTGCAAGAATGGAACCGATTTTTTTTGATACCATGCCGGATACTATAATAATGACAATACCAGAAATGACAAGCCCGATTATTGAACGACTGGACGCTTCCCCCACCACTTTTAAAATGACATCCTTTTGCGCATTTTCTTCAAGCCTCTCTTTATTCAGATATTCCATCAGCTTCATGTTTTCACTTTGAATCTCATTTTGAATCCTTTCCAAAGATATTTGATACCTCAAATATCCCAAAGGTTCACCCACGCTCCTTGCGTTTAAAAAATCCTCCTCTCCGCTGCCTTCGAATATGGGTATATAAGCCTCGTAGATTTCAAGATCATCACCGCCGCCTGCGCCTTTTATTTTTCTGAGTTCAACTGTACTTTTATGGGATTTGATAATTTCGGAAATTTTTTCATCAAAAATCGAAGCGGCGTTTGCCTCACCGGCCATCCTCCAGGAATTTGCCCTCTCGTCATAAGTATACCCTATGGGAACCCCTGAAGGAAATTTCTGTGTAAAGTAGTGCCAAAGTTTGATACCGTTTCTGGACACCTCAAAGAAACTGGCCAGAATAATGTCCTTGTCAAGCGCATGGGTCTTTTGAAGATATGATCCGATTGTGGAATATGAATTTTCAATAAATGCAGGTTTTATCACAAGCTCATCCCTTTCTATCAAATCGGACGCCTTCTTCTGCAATGAAAGATAGAGGGATTTCTTTATATCGGAGATATCGGCAAGTGTCTTTGCCTGTGACTTTTCCACGCGGTAATTTGTCGTTGAAGATACAATGCCTATGAACTCTCTCTTCAGATAGTCGAGAGTGAAGAATAAAATGGCAAGCACAATGGCGAACGTCACAAATATGCTTAGAAAGGAGGACAGGGCAATTTTTGTTTTTATCGATTTCATTAAATGTCCGATATAAACAGTATTTGAAAAAAATGAATATCAATATTCTTATCATTATCTCATATTTTGTTTTTCGGATTATATCGTCATTTTTTTAGACACAAATTTTTGGAGACGTGGCCGGCCGGTTCGTGAGCGAATGCGTATTATTCTGGCATTGCAGGGCAAATTGTCTTATTTTCTGAATTGACATAAATTAATTCATTATTTTTTCAAAATATCCGACAAATAGCACCATGTTAATAGTAATAGATCAAAGACAGGGACCTGTTGAACTTTCTGCACCCTGAATTCCAGGAAAACCAACTTATGGCGTAAGGTCCAGACTGCGGAAGAATCGAAAGTGAGACAGAAAAAAAATAAGATAAAAATTTCCTTTGTAGTCTCAAGGATAATCAATATGTATAATAAAAAAGAATACGAAATATCCAATCAATTCACCAGGTGGAGACAGAATACCATGAAAGTGACTCTTTTTTTATCTGCGCTCGTTCTTCTTCTTATCGGTTGCGGCAGTTCAGGCTCCTCGTCTTCCGATGAAACCAAACTTAAAGTAGGTTTGATACCGGATACCGGAAGGGTTGACGACAATACATTCGCCCAATCGGCCTATAATGGGGGGACAAAGGCGGCAAAGAGCTTCAATGTCCAATTTGACTATGCCCAATTCACCTACAACCAGAATACCTCGGCTGATGACTATAAGAACTTCATTCAAAAGTTCATTGACTCCGGTTACCAGATGATCATCACAGTCGGTTATCTGATGGCCGACATTACAAATACAATGGCAAAGGCCAATCCAAACATCAAATTCGCCAGCCTCGACAATTCTTATACGGAATACCCGAGTAACATGGCCGGGCTTGTTTTCCGCGAGGACCAACCTGCTTACCTGGCCGGAATCGTCGCAGGTAAAATGTCAGTAACCAAAAAACTTGGCGTCATAGGGGGAGTATCCATTCCACAGGTACGCGGTTTTGTCAATGGTTTCAAAAGCGGTGTATCATCCGTCTGCGAAAGCTGCAAGGTAAGCTGTGTTTATATTATGAGCTTTGGTTCACCCGACAAGGGAAAGGAACAGGCCAAAATAATGATCGACGGAGGAGCTGATGTAATTTTCGGGGCAGGCGGCGCAACCGGGTCAGGAGGGGTTCTGTATGCGACCCAGAGCGGAAAATGGGGAATCGGAGTGGATCTGGACGAATACTACACTACTTATAAAAGCGGCGCTGAACCAAGCGTCACAAATTTGATCACAAGCGCAATGAAGGGAATTGATACTTCAGTCTACGATATAGTGAAGACTTTGGTCAATGGCACGTTCACATCAGGGACCCATGTCTACGATGCATCTAATGACGGCATAGGTCTTGCTCCTTATCACAACATGGATAGCCTGGTTACCGCAGATATCAAGACTGCCGTATCAGCCGCCTATACCAAACTTAAGACCGACGCAACCGTTACAAATGTTGACCGTGCCACCGGTGCGCTTAATACATCAGCGGATAAAGCGAATGCAGCTCTTGATGGATGCACTACCGTTACGGTTCAATAACCGGAAGAATTTTCAGACTGGACCAGGACTTTACATTTACAATAGGTGTCTTTGTGATGAGAGCGCTTTATATATTTTTTTTCTTTTGGCTCATAATTCCTTTGAATCTATCGCTGGCAGAGGAAGGTGAAGAGCTGTCACTGCATAATCTTCTAAATCTGGCCATAGAGGTTTCCAGTACAAAGCCGGAGACTATTTTCAATACACCGTCTTCAGTATCGATTATCGATAAGGAAACAATTGAAACCTACGATTTCAAGACACTATCGGAGGCCATTGAGACCCTTGCGGGAGTAACGGTTGGAAGAACATTTTTTGCCCGGGACATCCCGACATTCCGCGGTATACTCCAGGATCATTATGTAAACAAGATCCTTATATTATTAGATGGAGTTCCAACATTCGACCCCATCACAGGGCATGGTTCGTTTGACAGGATAAATATTAAAGATCTTGAACGCATCGAGGTCCTGAAGGGACCGGCTTCGGTTCTGTATGGCACGAATGCATACGTAGGCGCTATAAATCTGGTCTTGAAAAAAAGTCCGGCAGTAAAATCCGCTTCATCGGAAAGTGGCGCCTTAAGGGGGGGGATAGGCACTGAAAACAGGCAGATCGGATCATCCGGGCATTTCCTCTACACCGATGAAAAGGTATCCTACTTTGTCGCCAGTTCCCTGAAAAACGAAGCCGGTTTTCTCTATCCGGATAAAAACCAAAATGGAAAGAAGGGGTTTTTTACTGATGAAGAGGGTAAACAGGTATTTATAAGGGATTTTGAAGACCGGGCCTCGGCCACCATGAAACTGGGTTATAACGGTCTGGGCGGTACCCATACAATTTTGTTAAATGCTTTCGATAACAAGGACAGCTTTCTCGGATCCTCCCCCCTTCTCAACAATGGCATTGGAAATCCGCAAAGCATTTCCGGAAGCCTTGTCAACTACCATCTCGCGCTGCCATTCACTGAAAAAGCCACGATTCACTTCGCTGTCACCTATGAAAACAATTCAAGGGAATTTTCGCAGCGCCTCGATAACCAGGTCAAGGCGAGAATGGTAGGATCCCGCCAATCCACCATTGTTTATACCAATGTCGATGTTTTCGATTTCTTTTCGGTGGAGATAGGCGGTGGCAGCGATACGGGTGCATCATCCAAATTTGAGATTTTTGATCCAGTCGATCAGGAGAATTACCAGGATAACATCCTGAGGAAAAACTCGGTACGGGAATCCTCTTTTTACAACCAGTACTCTTTCTCAGGAGATAAGCTCTCAAATCCATTGCCAGTCAAACTTCTTGTGGGGATACGCCTGACGAAAAACGAGGCATTTAAGGACAATACCTCCACGCGTTCCAGCCTTGTACTGAAACTCTCGGAAACTTCGAGTCTGAAAGCAGGCTACGGACAATCGTTCAGAGCCCCGTCTCTTTATGAACTGTATTATCGGGATTCGGCCGCTGTCAACGAAATCTATGGGAATCCCGATCTGAAACCTGAAACAAGCGACACCCTGGAACTGTCATATCTTCAATCGTTTTTCACCTATCATTTTATACAGATGACTGTCTACCGTTCCGTTTATCACGATAAAATAATCAGAACCCGAAGATACCCCGACAGCACTTCCGATTTGTCGGAGATATTCAGCAACGGCGAGGATTATTCTGCAAGCGGCGTGGAATTTGAATTCAAATTCGCAAAACCCAGGACTGCCAACATCGATTTGTCCTATGATCAGATTATCGGTACAGACTCCAAACAAAAAAATATGCGATCCAATTTCAAATATGTTCCAAAACAAACCGCCACATTGGGGATCGGCCGCAAGTTTACCGATATTACCTTATCCACAGTCGGAAACTTTTACGGCAAGAGAGAAGGCGATCATAAAATCATAAATCCTGATTATACGGCTGATGTTTCGCTGCTTTGGGGAATAAAATCGGGTCAGCATGGATTTTCGGTAAAAAACGTGACCGATCATCAGATACGTATCCCGGATCATATCAGAGGAAATATTAACCATTACTATTCCGGTTATGGACGTACCTTCCTTTATGAATTCAGCAAAAAGTTCTAATCCTCCAGCTTGATATATCTCTCCGCCCTGGGAGTCAGGGAAAAAACCGTTTTCCTCAGCATTTCAATATTGACTGTTTCCTCAACGGATTGAAGATACTCTATGCGCATCATAGCCGTATCTGCGCTATTCTCAATAAGAGCAAGCACCATTTCGCCAAGCTGCTGCCCCAAATCGACATGACTGGTGGAGGCAGCATAGGAACAGAAACCCAGTTCTCTTGAAACGAACTTTTTAAGGCTGCATAAAAACGGAATGTTCAATTTTTGAGCCTTGCTTATCCATATTTTTTGAAACGTATTGTTATTTATCAGGCCATTGTCGTTAAGCACCCAGATCGCATCGACTGGTACTCCGCCGTAACTTTTTTCCAATGCGCCATCTAGCGCAGCATACATATTCTTCACATCCCCGGAGGAGTCCTCGACGTTGACTCCTATCAGATTTACACCGGAAATCCCTAGGCTTCTCCTTGCATCTTCAACCAGGTATCCAAATTCGCTGGCGCGATAGGGAACAAGAATATTTTTCACAGGCTTGTCAACAGCCGACCTGAAACGCGATATTACGGTAAAACCAGGCACTTCATGTGCAATACCGGCGATCTGCGTCTTGTTTTTCAGTATGCTTTTTATATTCAGCGCCATGGCGCCAACGGCTACAAAAGTCTTTTTGAGTTCAGGATCCTTCGTGCCCAGTTCCAGCCACAGCTTTATTGATATGTTGTCCATCAAAACTACAATCTTTGGCGAGTTTTTGCTGATTGCATCTCTAAATTCATCGTATGTAATATTTTTTTTCAGTATATGATCTATAACTTGATGACCCTGACCGATTTCATGCACAAGTGAATCCCTGACAAGCTTGAATTCCCCATCAGGCCAGTGAAAGACCAAAATTTTTTCCGCCGCCGACATGCTGGAAAGAAGCGGCAAAATAATTAAAAGCAATATTTTGCATGCCATATTCATAAGCCTTCCTTTAAAGGTTCTATACCGTCAAATCCGAGTGCTTTCAATACGGAAGATGGCATCTGGGTAAACTTTGTAATATTCGCGGATGATTTCTCCTTTTTTGCATTGATGTACAGAAGGGGATAAAGAACCTTCTGGGATTTTTTCACCGCGGTAAGGGAATTTTTATTCTCGGAAGGTATATCATCCGGGTCAGCCACGACGTAGTCCGCATTCTGTAAAAAAAGAAGTGGAATAAGGTCTCTTGACTTCGTCACCCTTTTGATCCTGTTAAACGACTTGCCCTCGAATATCCTGCCAAGATGGGATTTGGTATTCTTGCGGTCCAGCTCTTCAATTATTCCGACTACTCCGTCGTCGAGCTTCTCAGAGGTCCACTTTCCCCCCAGACTCAGGATTGAAAATTGAAAATGACTTTGCCCACCCCGGACAAACTGCAGGACAGATGTAAAGTCTTTGTTGTACAGCCTGTATGACGAGGGCAGAATCGCATAATCAAACGAGGTCAGATGCCTGTTTTCCTCAAAATCGCGATACTTGGCAAATATGGTCACTTCAATATTTGAAAGTTCCGGGGATTCCTTGAAAGATTTCAAGATGACCGATGATTCCAGCTCTTTCGGAAGAAAAATCGCAAGTGTTTCACCACAAAAGGCTATCCTTGCCGTAAGCAGAAGCAGCAGACACAAAGCCAGTTTTAACTTGGAAGAAACCATTTTTGAAAACCTATCCTGTCGGCATATTATCTCACACAAACAGAATTAAGACAAAACAACTTTTTCGGCATCCAGCTCTTGCTTGACAATTGCAGAGGCCATCCCCCAAGCATGTTTCGCAACCTGATTTTCAGTCGTGTGTCCCTCATATTCACGCAGCCTCTTCCCCTTCCGGTAATTTCAATCTGTAAAGGGTGGTTTCGCCAATTCCCCTGAGATCATAACTTCCTGCCCGGCTCCATCCGTCAGAGGACAGGTTGTCCCTTACAGAGGCCGAAAAGAAAATGCCCCCTGGCTCTGCGGCTCTCTGGATCCTGGACGCCATGTTCACTGCCGGACCAATTGCCGTATATTCCGAGCGTTTTACGCTTCCGAACGATCCCACGATACAGCTGCCGTGATGGATGCCCACCCTCATCGAAAACTCTGCATTATAAATTTCTTTCCATTCCCTGTTAAGATCCCCCAGTTCACGCTGCATGGCTCTGGCGCATTCGATCGCGTTTTGAACCTGAACCATCGTTTTTTCCTCTTCGGGAGCCCCGAATATCACCATGATCCCGTCGCCTATGAATTTGTCCACGGTTCCCCCGAAATTGAACACGACCTCAGTCATCCTGCTGAAATAATCATTTAAAATAGGTGAAATAAACTGCGGTCCAAGGTCTTCGGCCTTGTCCGTGAAGTCGACCAGATCGGAAAAAAGAATTGTGATATTCATAAGCCTGGGTTTGTCGTCAAGGATCTTTTCCCCTGATACAATATCATTGACGAGCTTGTGAGGCAGAAACCTCTTGAGTATGTTTTCCGTCAGATTCCTGTTAAGCTGCCTTATCTTTTCCTCGCCTTCCTTGAGATGGATAAGGTTTTCAACCATACTTGAAAGTTCGATTTCATCGAACGGCTTGCTCAGATATGCGGTAGCCCCCATCTCAATCCCCTCTTTCCTGCTATCCTCGTCGCCCCTCGCCGTAAGAAGGATGGTCGGAATTCCCCTGAGTTCCCTGTCGGCCAGCATTCTTTCGATCATCTCCGGCCCTGAAATATCAGGCATCATCCAATCGACTATTATCAGATCCGGCTTGTGGGAGGCTGCCTTGTCGAGACCCTCGATGCCGCCCCTCGCCGTAATGACACTGTACCGCCATTCATTGAGTATCTGCTTTAAAAGAATTCTCATGTCCATCACATCATCCACAACCAGGATCAGCCTGCCATCCCCTTCCCTTCTTACGTCGTCGACGTCGTCGACCTCATCCGACATCTGGACCTCTTTTTTGGGAACATGCCATTTTTTGGGATTTTCGAACGACAGGACCTCCACCACATCCTCTTTGACTATCGGGCTTGTCTTAACAAAATTTTTGACGTCTTTTGAAAGCTCCTCCAGATTCACGGGTCTAATATACTTTTTGTCCGTCAGCCATCCGCTATCCGCCAGGAAACCGTCAACTTCATTCCCGTCATCGCCCATGACGAGCCTCCTCGCACTGGGCAGGCTTCCGGAAATCCTCGTAAAGATGCCGGCAAGTTCATCTTTCCCCCCGATTTTCAAATCTATCAGTATGCAATGGTAATCGTAACGTTTAAGAAATTCGTGAAACCGCTGGATTCGATCTGTCAGATGGACCTTCAGACCCTCTTTTTTGAAATATTCCTCCATATCCAGCATTATCAGGCTGTCTTCAACTGCGACGAGGATATCGTAAATAGGCTTTTGCGACCTGTGCAGCGGGAACTCGACCCCGAAGACGCTCCCCCTGCCAAGAGTGCTTTCGCAAAAAACCCTTCCATTCATGGCCTCGGTCAGCTCCTTTACAAGGGCAAGGCCTATTCCCGTGCTTTCAGACCTTCTTTTCCCGGTATCCCCAACCTGTGAAAAAATCTTGAAAAGCCTGGGCTTCTCCTCGTCCGATATCCCGGGGCCGTCATCTTTCACGAATATGAGCACCTTATCCCCCCTGACCTCCAGTCCTGCCTCAATCAAGCCTCCCGTCCTTGTGTACTTGAGGGCGTTTGACAGATAATTGAAAATGATCTTTTCAAGCGCGTCCACCTGGGCCAGAATGATGGGATCATAATTATTGAAGACATAATAAAAGGAAATTTTCTGCTCTATGCACATCGGAAGGAAATAAGCAGCGCAGACCTCTAGAAAATCCGCTACCCTGACAGGAGCAAGTTTGATCTCCTTTCTGCCGGCCGAGAGCTTTTGAAAATCAAGAAGCTGGTTCACAAGACGGAAAAGCTTCATCGAATTTGAAGCCGCAAGCCTCAACCCGGGATCCCCGGGGTGGGCCTTTTCCGCCATTTCAAGAGAATTCACGATTAGGGTCAGGGGCGTCCTGAGCTCGTGGGACACATTCTGGAAAAAGCTGGTCTTCTGCTGGTCCATATCCTGAAGCCTTGTATTGGCCGCTTCAAGCTGTTTGATCTTGTCTTGCAGCTTCTCCTTAAACTGTTTCAGTTCAAGGCGCATTTTTTCAAGCGACCTTCCGAGGGAGCCTATTTCATCCCTTGAGCTCAGAGCGATTTCCCCGCTGAAGTCCCCACCGGCTATGATTTGGCTTACGCTCTCGAGTTTCCTTAGTGGCGACACAACCTGATATTTCGTCATACAGAAAAGCAAAAGTGTCAAAAGCATTCCCATCAAGGCATATGATACGACATGCCTCAGAATAGTCATCCGCGCCCTTGCGTGCGCGTTTTCAAGTGAATAGTCGACAACAAGATGTCCCATGAAAGCGGGCTTGTTTGTTACACCCGGCTTATTGAACCATAAGGCAGCCGCAATCCTTCTCCTGTCTCCTCCGATATCCGTGAAAACAAGTTTTTCAAACGGCTTTTCGGAATGGAGTCTCACTGGGCTTTTGACGGCATCAGCCTCTACCGCCAGCTGCCTGTCCGCAACGGGCGCCGCGGTTTCCATGTGGCCGTCAGATTTTCCCCTCCCCAGTTCAGCCTTGAACCCTGAGAACACCTCGGCGCCCTTTGTCACAAGCTGCGCCCTTAGCACGCTGGCCGACTGAAACAACCCGATAAGCCCGGCATTTGCAGCGTTTGAATCCAGGTTCCAAAGGGCATATTCAAACGTACTTATGGCATTGGCCACCTGGATGGATTGAAACTCGCTTTCAATGTGCTCATTCTCTGCCACCTGCCAGAGCACTTCGATGTAGTTTTCTATTCCTGTCAGAACTGAAATGGTGACCACTAGGGTAAGGAGCATTTTTGTCTGCAGCTTCATAAAATCCCCATAACATGTGTTGAAAGTAATGTTTTTTAAAGATAGAGGAAGACTTGTTGACAGTGTGGCAAATAAAACTAAACATAGAAATCCGAATAATCGGCTGTGGATACTGTGGTGATGCCTCCCTCTTTTGCCAAAAGATGCTTTATTATTATTCGGATCTTTTTCCTACCCGAAAGATGCCTTCGTGTCGTATGGCTCATACGGGTCTCCTTGCTATTGTTAAAATTATAATCTCAAGGAATCCATTATTTCAAGATTCAATTCTTTCACTGGCAAGTTTTTTGTGAATGGACTGATCTATTTTATTTGCCAAGGAAGCTTTCGGGTTATCTTTCAGAGTCATCATATCATAATGCATCTGCATGAGGGCGGCGGGTATTCACTCCATCTCGTCATCAGTAAAGTCCGTGATGAACATATGACCCGGGGCATGCGTGATCATAAGTTCCGGCCTTGCATTTACGGCAACGGCCTGGGGTGTGACCCCGCAGGCCCAAAACAGGGGGACTTCCCCCTTCCTTATGGTAACCGGATCGCCAAAGTCCGGCTTATAAATGTCTTTGATGCCGATCTCCAGGGGATCTCCAATATGAACCGGGGCGCCATGAACCCTGGGAAAACGGGAAGTCACCTGTACGGCACGCGCTATAAGCTCGGCAGGAACCGGCCTCATGCTGACCACCATAGGCCCCTCGAATATCCCGGCCTTGCGGCAGCTGATATTGGTTTTGAACATGGGAACGTTCTTGCCCTCTTCGATATGACGAACCGCTATCCTGTTTTTCATCAGGGCATTTTCAAAAGTAAAACTGCATCCGAGAAGAAAGCCCACCATATCGGGGTTCCAGAAATCATGGATGTCGGTGACCTCATCGGTCTTGATTCCATTTCTATAGATATTGTATCTGGGAAAATCCGATCTCAGGTCGGCATCCCTGCCGGCAGACACTGGGAAGGGCGAGCCCGTCTCGGTCACCTCCAAAAGGGGGCACGGCCTCGGATTTCTCTGGCAAAACAATAGAAAATCAAAGGCAAGCTCTCTTGGCAGGACCACGAGATTCGCCTGGGCATAGCCCAGGGCAAGCCCGGATGTCGGCCCCGTCCACTCGTTTCTTCTTATAATCTCCCTCGCCTCTCTGGGAGTCAAATTACCCGGGTTTTTCAAGACGGTTCTCCTTTAAAAGCAATCACTGTCACATAAACAATTTCGGAACTTCATGCATGATTGTCATAATCCCCATGTAGGTCATGGCAACAACCACAACAATGCCAAACAGCGTCATCCACAGGGGATGCCTGTAGTCCCGAACGATAGATGGCCTGTATGCGGCAATCAACATCACGCCTAACGATACGGGAAGAATGAGGCCGTTAAGCACTCCCACCAGGATCAGCACCTTAACCGGTTTTCCAACCAGAACAAACACTATGGTTGAAACGCTTATGAACGCAAGGATCAACTCCCGGGAATATCGCTCAGCCAGGGGGTGAAATGTCTTTATAAAGGAGACTGAGGTGTAAGCGGCTCCGATGACCGATGTGACGGCGGCGGCCCACATGATTATGCCAAACATCCTGTAACCCAGACTGCCGGCAGCAAGCTGAAACACAGAGGCCGGAGGATTGGCGGGATCGAGCTTAAACCCCTGAACGACTACGCCGAGGGTGGCCAGAAAAAGCAGAATGCGCATTATCGAGGCGATGCCGATGGCAGAAGCGGAGCTTGCCGTGACTTTTGACATGGCCTCTTTTCCCTTGATCCCGGCATCCAGAAGACGATGCCCGCCGGAAAAGGGCACATATCCTCCTACCGTTCCGCCTATTATGGTCACGATTGCTATGAAATCGATCGAATCCGGAAAAAAACTCTTCACGAGCGCCTCATTATATGAAGGCGACGCGGAAAGCAT
>JADFZC010000578.1 GCA_015232735.1 Oligoflexales bacterium
CAAGGATATTGACCTTGACCTTTGAAAAGTCCAGTCTTTCTATGACAAATTCAACCTCAATCGGAGTAGCGACACATATCCATTTGTGCGCCTTGATGTTCTCTATGGCGAGCACCTTCATATCCGGAATGATCTTCCTGGCCGCGCTGATAAAAAATTCGAAGATCATGGTCATGGGAACCACCGTGAAAGAGTCTTCCAGTTTTGGCCAGTTTGGAGGAAGCCATGAAAGATTGTGGTCCCTGAGTACCGGGAACCTGTCGAGTGACATCTCCTCTTTCCACTTTATTTCGCTTCCGGTTTTTGGACTTTCTTTTTTCAAGGCTCCATTTTCACGGAAACATGAGTCTTTCAGGAGGGATTTTCTCGACATGTAACTGTCTAGCACTTCTTTTTGCATTTTCATGGCGGCATGGATATTTTCGTTGAATGCGCTTAGCACAGGGGAATCGGTTGGAATCTCCGGATAAGACAGTGTACCTGCTTTGTCGCCTGAGATGGTTTCCTGTATTATCGATCGTATTTTTGAAAAATCAAGTGTACTCAAGGAGAATCCCATATTGAGTTTCACTTCCCTGCTTAATCTGCCAGGAGTGTTGCCGGGGAGCGCGCCTAGGATATTGCCCGATGCCTTGCGGGAAGTCCCTTCGTTCTCGTATCCCTGAAGGATAATATGGCTGTTGATGCCGCCGAATCCAAAAGCGTTGACTCCTGCGATGCGTTCACAGGTCGGTTTTCTCCACTCCTCCTGCTTGCTGATTGTCCGGAATCTGGAGCTGTCAAGAAGCGGATTTGGTTCTTCGCAATTTATGGTGGGGGGCAGAACTCCATGATATATCGACATGATGGTTTTTATGAGACCGGCGGCGCCCGCGGCCGGCATCGTGTGCCCTATCATTGATTTTACCGAGCCTATGACGGCACGCTCCGAACCTTTTGCCGGTTGTCCGAAGAAATCCGCCGAGGATTTGAGTTCGCTTTTGTCCCCCTCGGGTGTTCCCGGGCTGTGTGCCTCGAGAAGTCCTATGGTTTCAGGGTTGATGTCGGTCATTTTCCATGCCTGACTTAGGGCGTCCATCTGGCCTTTGGCCAGAGGTTTGAGAATGGAAAGTTCGCGTCCGTCGCTGGTGACCGACGCCCCTTTTATCACCGCATATATTTCGTTCCCGTCCCGTATCGCATCGGCCAGTCTTCTAAGGACAAGAAAGCCGGTTCCCTCTCCGACGAGGAGTCCGTCGGCCCTGCGATCGAGAGGTCTTGCCATTTTGGACGGGCTTATGATCCGCATGAGAGAGAAGACCGCCCAGAACTCGACTCCCATCCCTATATGCACCCCGCCTGACAGGACCATGTCGCATATTCCCTTTCTCAGCAGCTGGCAGGCATTCGTAACCGCCACAAGGGAACTGGCGCATGCGGCATCCAGGGTGTATGCCGGGCCGGTCAGGTTCAGCCTGTTCGCGATTCTTGCGGCTGTGAGGCTGGGCATAAAACCTACGCCCGCTTCTGGCTGAAAGTGGCCTATCTGGCTTGTAAACTCGTCCTTTATCCTTCCCATCGCCTTTTCGGATATGGCCGGTATAATGGACTTGAGGAAAACCACAAGATGCTCTGAGAAAGAGATTCTGCTGCTGAACCTTGCAACGTTTGCCGATACATACTGGCCTCTTCCCACGATGACTCCAATCTTGTGATGCGACAAGTCATCGTATCCTGCGTGTTCGAATGCTTTTGCCGCTGTTTTCAGCGACAAAAGCTGGTCCGGCTCTGAATTTTCGATGGCGTTCGGTATTATCCCGAATCTGACCGGATCGAATGTGGCAAACTCATCGATGAATCCGCCGCGGCTGCAATAGATTTTTTCCGGAGTTTTTGGATCATCGCTCCTGAACAGAGGATCAATCCTGTTTTCCGGTGCGTCTATGATGGCGTCAAAACCATTTTTGATATTGTTCCAGAATTGATCGATATCGCCTGCGCCGGGATATATGCAGGCCATGCCTATTACCGCAATATCGTTTTCCATGTCGTATTTTAAGTTGCCCATATCGTTTCACGCCTTTGCTGATAGGCAGTCCAGCCTTATATGATGTCTTGTTTCAAGTCATACCGCCTTGTCGATTCCATTTTGAATAACATGGTCAGGTTCATACATATCCTCAATCTCGCATTTGAAAATACAGTTGGGATATTCTTTTGATACAGCCTTGAGAATGTCGATGGGTATCTCCCTTGATGCCTCGAAATGGTATGCGATCTCCTGGTCGCTTATTTCACAGAGATCAGAATTTGTAACCTCCCATGAGCAGGAGTTTTCTTCCGTCTCAATCTTGATATGGTGTCTGTCAAGAAGGTTCGAGATTTGAAACGGAGCATAATTCTCGTAATTCGTTCCTTCGTTGGCGGAGTCGCCTGCGTTTTTTTTAAACTTTTCAAGCTCCT
This sequence comes from Oligoflexales bacterium, assembly GCA_015232735.1. The sequence continues at coordinate 2,443 of JADFZC010000578.1, forward strand.
CGTTGGGACCTTTTATTTTAAGAGTATAGAGATTCTTTTCTGACATTTTGCCCCCCTGGTTTTTACGCGGCTGTTGACTGAAGCCTGTTAATAAAATGATCCGTGTATTTTATCGGCAGGTTTAAGGGGATCTTTACGATTCGTTCCAGGGCTGTGGCTTTTTGACGGCAGAAGGCGGCAGCTGCCATGGTTATGTCTCAAGTGCAAAGGATGTCTGCATCCTGCCCATGTCCTGCTGTAATCACTTCTGTTGCCTCATGAATTCTATATATTTTTTGGAATCTCTCAATTTTTCATCAAGTTCAAGGAAACCTCGTCCTTCAGGGCGAGGTTATTCAAGCTAACCAAAATCA
>JADFZC010000579.1 GCA_015232735.1 Oligoflexales bacterium
GCTCGCATAGGATCTGTTCCTGGTGAAATATAGCTCGCATAGGATCTGTTCCTGGTGAAATATAGCTCGCATAGGATCTGTTCCTGGCGAGATTCAACCCATTCAGAATCTGGTTGTGACATGCTGATATTTCGTCATAAATCTGTCCTCCATCCATAAAGGAGAAATCTTTTCTTGCATAACAAGATTGAATTCATCACAAAACCGGGAAAACTACGTTACAGGGATGAATCAAGGATAGCGAAAAAAGCAGGTCCGAAAATTAACTTTATTTTTATACATGGATTCATGGGAGCGGCCGACGACTTCACATATGCGATTGACCACCTTGAAAAAAAAATCGATCTCCCCTTTAATGTGCTTTCCTTAGATCTTCCCTGCCACGGCAACAGCATAAACGATGAGCCATCCAAAGATGACTCTATCGATAATATTGCGGATATGATTCATGACCTTGTCATGGAAAAGGGCTGGAAAGCGAACATACTGGTTGGATATTCAATGGGAGGCAGGATTGCCCTGTCATTTGCGATCAAATATCCATTGCTGTCCAAAGCGCTGGTAATGGAATCAACATCCCCTGGAATTGATGATGAAGACGAGAGAAAAGCGCGTGAATTTTTTGACAGAAATCTTTTCTCTGAATTATTGAAGAATGATGATCAGGAAAAATTTAAATCATTTCTGCATTCATGGTACAAAAACCCCATCTTCAGCGGAATCCAAAACCATCACGGGTACAATGAAATGATAAACAGAAGGTTGCTAAATAAACCTGAAAAGTTACAGATCTTTATAAATCATTTCGGAATGGGAAAAACCCCTTCGCTGTGGAACAGGATACCACATATTGAAATTCCATCCTTATATATTGTCGGGGAAAATGACCGCAAGTACCGGGAAATCGCCTGCAGACTAGAAAAGGCAAACAGTTCAATAGTTTTTGGAGTGATCGAAGGTTCAGGTCACAATACACATTTTCAGGCTCCGGAAAGATTCGCCTCCTGCCTTAACAATTTTCTGAGGCAGAAGGGTTTATTTCCCGCAATATCGAGACCGGTTTAAACCAGGTGCGACCAAGTAAATTGACTATAAATACCCAAGATATATATCCTAAAGCCTACCCCTCTTCATAAATATAGTTAGTCGCTGGCGCGAAAGCGCCAGCAGACGTATCCTGGCAAGCGAAGCTTGCATAGTCTCTATGCTGAATTAGGGGTAAAAAAAATTCCTTCTTCTATGAGGTAAAATAAAGATAATTCAACCTCTAGAAAAAGGAGAAAAAAATGAATAATTTCAGCATGAGCTATCGCGGCAAAAAAGTCTATATAGGAATCGATGTGCACAAGAAATCTTACGTATTTACAGCAATTTGCGAAGATGAAATCATTAAAAGGGCCAGGGTCGATGCGTCATCGGCAAATTTTATCCAGCAGCTAAAAGATTGGTTTAAATATGCACAAGTATATTCGGCATATGAGGCTGGATTCAGCGGATTTCATCTCCATAGACAACTTGTCACAGCGGGGATAAAAAATATCGTTGTTAACCCCGCATCCATCCCCGTAAAGGCAAACGACAAGACGAAAACCGATAAGCGTGATTCTTTGAAGATTTGCCAAACGCTTGTAGCAGGGATGTTAAAACCTATTTATGTACCTTCAAAGAAAGAGGAACTTGCCAGATTGCTCCCAAGGACGAGGGATCAGCTGGTCAAAATCAGAACAAAGGTGGGTAACCAGTTTAAATCTAAACTCTACCAGTTCGGTCTTATGGAAGGTCAAGATGATAAGATTATAAGTCAAAAATTTATCGATGAAACCTTGGAACGAACTGACCTCGACATTGAATTAGAGATGGTACTTGAGATTTTGGCTGAACAATGGAAAAGTCTTCATAAACAGATATGTAAAATCGAAAAGCTGATGGAAACGCAAGCTTCGAAAGAGCCTAAGATCGAAAAAATTTATCGTTCCGTTCCCGGTGTTGGAGAAATTAGCAGCCGCATCCTGTCAACAGAGCTGGGGGATATGAAGCGTTTTTCAAACCAGAAAAAACTGTTTTCTTACACCGGCCTCACTCCATCGGAATATTCCTCTGGGCCACACATCCGCAAAGGGCATATATCCAGACAGGGTTCAAACCGACTTCGGCAAGTGCTGACGGAAATTGCCTGGCGCGCTATAAAAGAGGATCCTGCGCTCAGGGATAGCTTTGAACGCATCAGCATCAAGGCGGGTAAGAAGAAAGCGATTGTAGGAATCGCAAGAAAGATAATTGGTCGGATGAGAGCGTGTTTTATGAATAACCAGGAATATCAGATTGGAGTTGGATATGCGTTTGGACAAGTATAGTAGATCTAGCGCGCGGAGCGACCTTAGTGGATAAATGAAGTAACGTGGCCGCTTGCTTACTTTCATGACGCGATAAGCAAATGGCAAAAAAGATGTAATACCTATCGCGTCATGAAAGTTAAATGATGAGTCCAGTTGATAAAAACATGAATATGCCGCTACCTCGAGACAGATCCTGTGGAAAAAGCACGGTGCATAGTGTAAGGAGCGGCTTTTAAAACGAAAAAGAAACTTGGGACAAAGCAAAGACTTTGATTTCGAATAGCAGGTTGTTTTACATAAGTCATCTGGGCAATAGAAAATGAGAAGTTTTTTAGGTAACCAGCCGTAATGGGCGAAAGTTCGCCCGGGCTATTGTAAAATTTAAAGTGTTTTGACCTCTACGAGGATAGGATGGTATTTTTTAAACTTGACAATTCACATAGCAGGATCTGTCGCGG
>JADFZC010000580.1 GCA_015232735.1 Oligoflexales bacterium
GTCCTTTGGCACCACAGGGAAGGAAAAGCCTATCACGTAAATGCCCTCCTTCAGCATCATGTCGGCCATTCTTCCGGCAAGGGACGCATCGTACAGCATTACAGGAATGATGGGATGTTCACCCTTAACAAGATCGAATCCGAGCGACTCCATGTTCTTTCTGAAGTATGAGCTGTTTTCCCTTAACTTCATCCTGAGCGAGTCATCGCGTTCGAGCATATCGATGACCTTTATGGATGTCGCGGCTATGACAGGGGCGAGGCTGTTTGAAAAAAGATAGGGTCTCGATCTCTGCCTCAGCCATTCGATGATCTCCCTTTTCCCCGAGGTATATCCGCCCGAGGCGCCGCCCAGAGCTTTTCCAAGGGTTCCGGTCAGGATATCGATGCGTTTCATGACCCCCCGGTATTCATGCGTTCCCCTTCCCTTTTCGCCCATGAATCCCACTGCGTGGGAATCGTCGACCATCACCATGGCGCCGTACTTGTCGGCAAGATCGCAGATTTTCTGCAAATTGGCAATGATTCCGTCCATCGAGAAGACGCCGTCGGTCGCTATCAGCTTGAACCTGAATTTCTGGGCCTCCTTCAGCCTGGCTTCCAGGTCGTCCATGTTGTTGTTCTCGTACCTGAGCCTTTCAGCCTTTGAAAGCCTTATGCCATCGATTATGCTTGCATGATTGAGGGCGTCGCTGATTATCACGTCCTCACCGCCCATCAGCGTCTCGAAAAGTCCCCCGTTTGCGTCAAAGCATGAACTGTAGAGAATCGTATCCTCCATCCCCAGGAACGATGACAGCCTTCCCTCAAGTTCCTTGTGAAGGGACTGCGTCCCGCATATGAATCTTACGGAGGAAAGACCGTATCCGTGAGAGGAAAGGGATTCACGTGCGGCATTTATCAGTTCCGGATGATTCGAAAGCCCCAGATAGTTGTTGGCGCAAAAATTGAGAACCTCTTTGCCGCCGCATGTTATTCTCGCCTTCTGGGGAGATGTTATGATCCTTTCCTCCTTGTAGAGTCCTGCGCTTCTTACTGTCCTGATTTCGCTTTGCAGATGTTCAATAAATTTTTTATCCATCCCGGTTTTCCCACTACTTTACTACAAGTAATTCTTTTTTACATACTCTTCGGCTTTTCTTATTACTGCGACATTTTTATCTATTAAAGCCTTTTTCTTGAAGTTCACCTTGATGAGATCGATCAGTCTGTCAACCGGCATGACTTTGGTGTAAGTCAGATATGCGGTTACGGCGACCATGTTCGACGCCTGGACTATGTTTTCCGATTCGGCGATCTCGTTCATCGGCACTTTCATCACTTTGACATCGCTCCTTCTTGATTCCCTTTGTATTATCGATGAATTCAGAATGACAAGCCCACCTGGAGCCACGGCCGGTTCAAATTCATCATAACTTGGTCCGTTCATGGCTATAAGCACGTTTGGCTTTTCAACTACGGGCGAGCCTGTCTCCTTGCCGGAGATCACCACGTGGCAGTTTGCCGTTCCCCCCCGCATCTCCGGGCCGTATGACGGCAGCCATGAGGTATTCAGATCGTGCTCCATTGCAAGAAGGCCCAGCGTTGATCCGGCCATCAAAACGCCCTGCCCTCCGAATCCGGCGATTCTCAGCTGTTGAGGCGGGAAATTATCGATAAAATTTTGATCCTTGGGAAACAGTTTCTTCTTGTCATGCAGTCCCAGGACATCGATGATCTTTTCAGGTTCGTACTTTATGCTGATCCTTTCCAAAGGCGTTCTTGCGTCTGTTTCGTCTTTGAATACCTGGCATGGAAAATGATTTTTTACATTCTCCTCGATATGTTTTACGGCATCGACCGGATCCATTTTCCAGCCGATGGGACACGGCGACAGTATCTCGACAAACGTGAATCCCTTTTTGTCTTTCTGGCACTGGAGCGCTTTCTGGATAGCCTTTTTCGCTTTCATGATATTTTTTGAATCGCTCACGGCCACTCTCTCGACGTAAACCGGGGCGGTCAGTGTCGATATTATTTCAGCCATTTTTATCGGATACCCTTCGATCCCCACGTTCCGTCCCCTGGGGCTTGTCGCGGTTTTCTGGTTTTCCACTGTAGTCGGCGCCATCTGGCCGCCTGTCATTCCATAGATCTGGTTGTTCACAAAAAATACGGAGATGTTTTCGCCGCGGTTGGCTGAATGGATGATCTCGGACATGCCTATGGCCGCAAGGTCTCCATCGCCCTGATAGCTTATCACGATGCTCTCGGGATTGCTTCTTGAAACCCCTGTCGCAACGGCGGGAGCCCTGCCGTGCGCGGACTGAATGTTCCCGCAGTTGAAATAGTAATAGGCGAAAACCGAGCATCCCACTGGGGAAATGAATATTGTCCTGTCGGTTATTTCCAGATTGTCCATCGCCTCGGCGATCAATTTGTGGATACGTCCATGGCCGCAGCCGGGGCAGTAATGGACAACCTGATTGTTCCCGCCGGGTTTTCTGTCGAATACATCAAAAAATGCCTTAGGTTTCTCTATGACATTGCTCATAATTTATAACTCCAATTGTTTTAAGGCCGTTATGCCCTGTGTTTTTGCCAAATTTCCTTTATTTTGTTTGTCGCCTCTTCATGGGACAGCACCGCGCCGCCCATCCTTCCGTAAAATTCTATGGGGCACTTTTCCCTGGCGGAAAGCATGACGTCTTCATACATCTGGCCATTCGAAAGTTCCAGGACGGCAAGGACTTTTGCACGTTCGGATATTTCACGTATCCGCTTTTCGGGGAACGGGAACAGCGTTATGGGCC
>JADFZC010000581.1 GCA_015232735.1 Oligoflexales bacterium
AGGCAGTAACCCCCAAAATCACAGGGGAAGTCAAGGTTGGCGACATAGTTCAGCTTGATACGGATGCCACGACCCCTTTGAGCGTACTGATTGAAGGTGTATCAAAATTCAGGGGAATACCCGGTGTTTTAAAGGGCAATCGTGCTATCAGAATAACCGAATCTTTGATTGAAAGCTAAAAACAGCCATAACAGGAGAAAAAATCCATGGCCGCTGAAGAGATGAGCGCGGAAGACTTTGGTCTCGGGAGTGATTTTGACGAAGCGCTGGCTGAAGCCTCCTCGGGAGGCGGAGGAGGTGGCGGTGAAGCCGGTGGTGAAGCCGGCGGCGAAGGCGAGGCGCCCGATACCAGGGAGATCCCTGGATCCAGGATATCGCGAGCCGATTTCTCAAGATTGAAGATGATTCTGGATGTCCCTTTGAGGGTTTCCGTGGAGCTGGGAAGGACGAAAATGCTGGTTAATGATCTTCTTCAATTGGGCCAGGGATCTGTTATCGAACTTGACAAAATGGCCGGTGAACCGATGGAAATATTGATCAATGACAAATTGGTTGCAATGGGCGAGGTCGTTGTGGTCAATGAAAAGTTTGGCGTAAGACTTACCGACGTGGTCTCCCAGTTCGGACTGGATGATCTTGGTGGAAGGGGCTAGTAACAGAAGAGGTTTTTTTATGTTAAGAAATTTCCGTTTATTGATTTTCATGATTCCGCTGGCTCTCTTTACTCCTAACGCGCCGGATCTTTTTGCACAAGATGATGATGATGATACGGATGGCGAAATTGTTGACGAGCCGGAGATTTCTCTTGTACTTAAGAGTATTGAGAGCAAGTCAGATAAGATTTCATCGATAGTTACGCTTACCTTTGACAAGAAACCGGTCCTGAGTGAAATACCTGTGCTGGATCATGAGGCATTCCTGGAAGTTACCCTCAAGGGCGTGACTGTTCAAAAACCGGGAGAATTTGTAGAGGGGAACAGCCCTTACATCAAGAAAATTGCCGCGTTTCAATCAGATTCGAAAACGGCTGTGGTCCGCCTTTTTGTTTCAGATAATGGAAATATCATAAGTAAACTGATTGAAAGGGATATTGCAAATGAGAAATTGATATTGAAATTGAATCACGATCTTCTTAACCAGGAGATTCTGAAAAAAGTCCAGAGTGAAAAAAAGGGCGCGGAGGGTTCTCCACAGGTGGAAGAGGTTATAACCAAGACCGAAATTCGAAATGATGTGATGGATCCCATAAAAAATATCACGGAAATCCCGGAAAAAGGTTCGGAGGCAGCTGCCGGATTCGGAAGGAGTGATGATTTCCTGAGAGAAAAGTTGAAAATAGCTGCGATTTTCTCTTTTGTGCTTCTGACAGGATTTCTTTTTTTTCATATTTTCAGAAAGTATGTCTTGGGAACGGAAAAAGGGGAATTTCAGAAAGATGCTGTTGTCATGAAAACGCTTTCAACCTATTCCCTGTCACCAAAACAGAAACTCACGCTTATTCAAGTGGAGAATGAAAAAATCCTCCTTGGAGTTACACCCGAGGGTATAAGTTTCCTGACATCGATAGGAGGAGGCGGCAGGTCCGCTGCCAACGATATCCCCAGGATTGGCGGACATGTGATGGAGCCTGTCCCTCTTGCCCGTCCTGCGCAAATGCAAAGGCAGAATGTTCCTCTGAAAGGGGCCGAGAGGAGTACTTTTGAGGAGGTGCTTAAAAAAACTCCTGAAAGAAAGGCAGTCCTGGAAAATGCTGTCACCGCGAACAGCCAACAGGGTCAGGCGGCGCAGAAAATGAAACTCTCCAATAATCAGGCGCCATCCGCAGCAAGGAGTGAACCGCCGCCTAAGGCAAGACAGGCTGCCGGCTCATCTTTCGAAGCAAGGGTTGCTGATGACGGGATAAAAACATTGAAGTCGAAGCCGGCAAATATATCAAGGGATCCTTATGCGGTTGATGCCATTGAAGATGTCAGAAAATTGATCAGAAACAAATTAAGAAATCTTCCTTCTATATAAAATGAGTATTCCATTTGGGAATATCAAAATCAGAGGCAAAACCCTTGGAAAAGAGATACCTGCCCTTATCTTTTTTTGGATCAAAACGAAGCCTGTTCTTCCTGTTACTGACTATTTTCCTCCTGATATGTTCGGAGCATCTTTTTGCTGATACAAAATTTCCCACCCTTAATATTAATCTGAGTGAAACAGAAGATCCGGGCGGCCTTGTCCCTGCAATGAAGATTGTAGCGCTTTTAACCATTTTGAGCATAGCGCCGGCAATCCTGCTTATGATGACTTCCTTCACAAGGATACTTATAGTCCTTTCCTTTACAAGACAGGCCTTGGGAACCCAAAGCATGCCGCCAAATCAGGTGCTTGTAGGATTGGCCTTGTTTCTTACATTATTTACCATGAGTCCTATCATCGATCAGATAGCAAAAAATGCATTTAATCCCTACATAGAAAAAAAGATTACTCAGGAGAAGGCCATAGATGAATTTTTGAAGCCTGTGAGAAAATTCATGCTTGCGGAAACGAGGAAGGCGGATCTCGGACTTTTTATGGAGATGTCCAAGATTCCCAAGCCTCAGACTGAAACTGATATCCCAATGAAACTGATCCTGCCGGCATTTATGATAAGTGAACTTAAGACAGCATTTCAAATCGGCTTTTTAATATATATTCCATTTTTGATTATCGATATGGTGATATCGTCGATACTGATGGCCATGGGCATGATGATGCTGCCCCCGACCGTCGTGTCATTGCCATTCAAGCTGATTTTATTCG
>JADFZC010000582.1 GCA_015232735.1 Oligoflexales bacterium
ATGGCTAACACTAACGAATAAAAAATAAACAGGAAAGTAAAACGCCTCTTGATGATAAGTTCTTTATGCCACGATATTGGAAAAGTTGGTATTCCCGATAATATTTTGAAAAAAGCCTCTCATCTCAGTGCTGAGGAATATGAGGAAATGAAACTGCATCCTACAATTGGCGCAAATATAGTAAGTCATATGCCCAATGCACAGAGATTCATTTCTGGAGTTAAATACCATCATGAAAAATGGAACGGCACCGGATACCCTGAAGGCTTGAAAGGTGAGGAAATTCCATTTTTTGGAAGAATTGTTGCTATAGCTGATGGATTTGACGCCATGGTCTCTGGACGTATATATTCAGGATTTATGAATCAAATTGAGGCAGTAGAAAAATTATCCGAAGAAAAGGAATTATATGACCCCGAAATATTCAAAGTATTTCTTCGTGCTAATGAAAATGGAAGACTAACGATAAAAACAAGTACCCAAAACACGAATCTGCCTGTTTCCTCAAGGGAAAAAACCGCAACAACCATTGCGGCACATAAACCTCCACCTAAAACCTACAAAGCACGAAGAATTAAAAAATAAGGGACCTTCCGAAAACTATCAAAGTGATGGACATTCTTTTCCTAGGTTCAGGTAGTGCCTTTTATATTTAATTATCTGTTATAATATAAATACACGATCATTAATACTGCAAATATCCCTATTTTTAATCCAAACCTGAGGAAGCTTCTATGTGGAGTCAGTTAGCACAAAGTTTACGAATGGGTAATCCCTATATTATCACTATGTTAGCGCTAGCCTTTGTGGGTTCTGTGATCCTTTTTGAAAGATTGGTAATGCTGCAATTCGTTTACAATATCGATTTTGCAAAATTCATTTCCAATATAAAGAAAATTATTTTGGCAGAAGATCTCGATCGCGCACTAAGTTTATGCAAATCTGTATCACATACTTCTCTCGCAAAAATCAGTCTAAAAGCAATAGAGGCTGCAGAAACCGATCCAACGACCGTAAAAGGTACCATAGAAGAGGAAACCATCGACTTTCTTCCCAAGCTGGAATCCAGAATCAACGCCCTTCCTGCATTCGCCACTTTGATACTTCTTGTAGGAATTCTGGGAACTATTGATTCTTTATGGGTATCCTTTGAATCCATCGAAATATTGGATACTGCCGAAAAGCAGGCCAGACTTGCCAAAGGTATTGCAAGTTCACTTAATCCCACTTCGCTTGGTCTAATAATTTGTATGGCTTTTATTGCCGGATATCAAATAGCCAAAGGCATGGCCATACGACTAACAGAGAAGATACATCTTGGTGTCTCTGTATTAAATAATCTTCTTGTGCCTGAAGAGGTGGCTTATGTTTCCGCACCCATAAACGCAGGGACTCATGTTGCGGCACCAACTCCTTCAAGTGCTCCAAAAGAGGAAACGGGCAGTACTGAATCTGCTCCTCACAGTGTGGAGGCTGATGATGCAAACTTCGACGATGCTTCAGTTGAAGATATTAAAGATGAAGAAGAGATTATCTAATGAAACGTGGCAAATCAGAGTTATTATACTGGCTATACTGGCCCTTATGGTAATACTGACTTTCGGCTTCAGGTCAACTTCAATTTCAGGTTATCTTGGTCTTATTGAAGCGGAAATACCTGTACTTCCTATTTCTTTTGAAGACAAAGCATACCATAACTTTGTCGAAACACCAGATGCCGAAATAACATCCACGACACCCGTTGTTGTTCTCACAGCAAAGAGGTTTTATTTCGGAGATGTAGATGCATTCAGTACTAGATTTTTTGATGTGCGGAACAAATTTTATATCGATCATGTTGAAGGCGCGCCTGACATAAGCTCTCTGATCAGTACAATGTCAAAATGGTTTTACCAAAGAATGAGCGAACAGAAAATAAGTGAACGTGGAATTCTTATTTTTCTTCCATCGGAGGAAATTCCAATGCCTATTATTATACAAACAATAGCAGGGTTAAAGTCTTCTCCATTCTTTAAACGAGTCATTCTCGCCAATGGGATAGGTTGATGAAAAAAAATGTTCTATCAAAAGCAGAAAAAGCATTTATTGATCAACGACTGAGACTTGAAGATCAAGTACTTTGGTTTCCGCTTCCAGCATTGATCGCTTTTGGTCTTGTTCTTTTGCTTATCGGACACCTTCTGCCTGTGGTGAATCCAAGAATTGGAAGCATGGCAAATATAATAAATTTCAAGACAGAACGACAAAAAGAAGGCTCAATGTGGCTTGGAATTTATCCAAAAGGAGATCAATTAGTCATAACAACTTCTGATAGAAAACGTTTTAATTTTCCGTTAGAAATTAAGGAAATCGATCAACTTTCAAAATTTGACAGCTATCTGAAGGAGAGAACAAAAAAAGTAGCATTGACCTTATCCCTTTCAAAAAATATTTCTCTCACTGAAACAACTTTTGTCCTCGCTGTTGATGAAAGACTTAAATATATCCACATCAAACCGATAATTAACCTGTTAGCTAAGAATAAAATTACAAAATATGGTTTTGAGACACAAATAGTAAAAAAAAATTCAACACATTAAGTTAGTTTGAAAAATGGTTCTAAAAAGAGACAAAAAGAAATCCGTAAAAGTTTTTGTAGAAGTTCTTCAAAACGGGGTCCTTCTCGCTAAAGCATCCTATCCATATGGGAGAAAACGGCCTATATCCATAACACAATCTGAGAGAAATCCGCTATTCCTGCCATTTTACCCACTCTCAGGCAATATTGATTTATTTGAAATAAAAAGAA
>JADFZC010000583.1 GCA_015232735.1 Oligoflexales bacterium
TCGTACTGCAAAACGGCCATTATCTTTTTGTTTTTTCTTCCCTCCAGAACTGCAATGAAGAATTTTTTATTAAAATATGTATCACGACCGTATCTGAATAGGTAATGTTCCTGAGTCAGGCAATTTTTTAAATGAAGAGAACATGAAAGAAGCTTTTTTGTGTTTCGTATGATTTGAACTGTGTATTGTTCATCTTCATATTCGAATTTCTTTAGACCGGCCAAAAATTTAAGATCTTTTCTTCCCGCACGCAGTGAGTGATGTTTATCAGAATAAATCAAGCTTGTTCTTGTGATGGCATCGTATAAATCATTCCAGGTATTAATTTTTTTCAATTGGTTCGTTGATTTTAAAACCTCAAGAAGACCCAATTTCTTATATATCTCCAAAAATTGATCAATTTTGCATTTGCCGCCATTAATATAGTCAAAAAAAAGCTTCAACTTTAAGTTTGGCTCTTTTTGAAGCGCCTTCAAGATATCGGAAACAAAAAATATCAGTTCTTTTTTGGCATCATTAAAGCTGATTGTTAACATCAACCTATTTAGTCTTTGTACGATTTTATAATCACACGCAGCATTTTCGATTATTTTTATTAGCTGCTCCTCCTCAATATTTCCAATGGCTCGAACGATTTCTGAGAGAACTGCCAGATAGCTGATATCATCTCCTTCTAAAATCAGGCTATGAAGAGATGACACTAACCTGGGACCACTCTTGGACCAGAGATGATGTGATAGTCGCTTGATGCTATACATCCCTTCAATTCTGTGAATAACCATTAAGGCCAGAGAAATGGGCCTGACTCTCTCTGAATCATCAGAAAAAAGCATCTCCATAATTTCTGGTAGAGGAACGCACATTGCATAAGAAAAGTGATATTTGTAATTTTTGAAGAATGTTTCAGTAATGATTCCTTCAAATGTTGCGTATCGTTCTTTATATTTTTCTATTAGCATCCACCGGTTTTCACTTCTCCTAGCTGTTGTTATGATATTGTATTCATATCCAGGAAATTGCTCAAAAAACTTCATCCTGAGTTCATCAGTACAACTTGGATGACTTAGTATCTTTTCCAAATGCGTTCTTATTATGGATTGGCAAAGGTCGTTTTCAATACTCATAATTCCAATGATATGGTTTATACATATTAGGGGATCCAAAAGGTAACGCGATAATAAATAACTGCAAATTCTTTCATTACCATGCTCAACGGCAATCTGAAAAGTCTCGTATTTTTCATATATCGATTGAGGAACGCAAGAACAAATATCGATTTCATCAAGATCAGTGTTTTCGGCAATCATATACATTAACCCTGGACTTGGCATTACCATGCCAGTATCGAGGGCATAAATTTTTTGTTGATAATTCAAAAATTGCCAGGTTTTTAATTGGTGATTGAGATCCAATAAATCAAACTTATCCAGATTGCTTTTTAGAGCATACTTGTTTTCTATTTCCTGTGAAGACATTGTCGCCATATTTTCCTCAAAATCCGGGATGTGAGACTGGCTCACACAAATATGACTTCAAATTGAATGCCATTATATTTACCCATTTTTACAGTCAGTTATGATGACTGAACCTGCTAATTAAATTGACAGTGTTAACATTTTTGATATATAATTTAGATATCCTGTTATAATAAACATATATATAATACTTATATGTTGTATAATAATGATATTAACATATTTTGTTTTAGGGGAGTGATATGACTAAGAATGGAGATGAGAAGGGACAGGATCCACGAAAGGGAAGGAGGACCAAAAGCTCCAAAACTAATATGGAAAGCCCAGAAAATGTTGATACCAGTGATGGAGAGTCACCTGATGAAGATAATGGCGACACAGGAACAACGATGCTTCAAACTGTCAGGGATAAGCTGTCAAACAAAAAAAAGAAGAAGCGAGCACAACTTATCGGGATCCGTTTGCCGGATGAATTGCTTAAAAAGATTGACAAGGAAGCTCAGAGACTCAATGTTTCACGAAATGCTGTAATTACGATGACTTTGGAGACCGTTTTTGATGAGTGATTATTTGGTGCCTACCATTAAAAAATGTGTATTGGAACGAATTTGAAGAATTCGATAAGTGTCTTCAGATTAAGATTTAATTCGCGGATAACAATTCTTCTTTATGCCATTCAGAAGTCGTTTTTATCGATTGAATAAGTTCATTTTCCGGGTTCTTGTCGACGTATACGTCAATTACTATTTTTGTATCATCAAGCAAAAGCGTTGCCGCCTCTTCCATTGGTCTTTTGCATTCCTTACAGTCGGTTGCCACGATATGCCTGATGAAATGAGGATTAAATCCATGATGTTCTTTTTTGTTTGGTATTTTTAAATAGTGAATCGTATTATTGAAGGAAAATTGAAGAGATTTCAATCCCCAGAATGAATCATTTTTGCATTGTGGTAAGCCTCTTTTGACGGTATGTGCAATTTTTAATTCGTTCTCGTCAATCTCAGCATTCGCTCCTGTTATGTATTTGAGGTATGGATCAAGGTATTTGTTTACCGTTGAAGGGAGAGGAATATTGAATGATTTGGAGATATGCTTGTTTTTAAGCTGAATCGGCTTTATATGAACCCACCATTTACTTTTTTTATTTTCATACCAAATTTTTACCCATTCCTCGGGATCATCGGGATTCGGCTTGCCATACCGCATGGAAACAACATTCTTGGGACGCAAGGGGAGATGGAGCATAAATCCAATTATTGCAATAAGACGGGTTAATACGATATCCCTTGATGAGGGAGTTTTGATATGAG
>JADFZC010000584.1 GCA_015232735.1 Oligoflexales bacterium
CTCAAAGAACATATGATTATATTCGAAAAATATTCGGCGAGCCGTGAAAACCTGTAATTTATATATGAGATTTCCGAGAATTGATATCATGATGTTTTCTCCCTTACTGTCTGCAGTCAGTTTTTTTTAAATATATTTATTTGCTGTAATTTCAAAACAGCTTTTTTGGCTTCAAAAACGAAGTGAAAGATGACGATCTGATGCCTTGAAACAAAAATAGCAATTTATTTTGAAATATCGTTTTATTCTCAATCAAACGAATGCATTTATATATTTCCCTGCAAAAAATGAGCCAGAACAGGTTCCGGGGACAGAGGCTGCAATATGCCTTCATCATACCTGTTTTTTATAATTCAGTGTCTTAAAGATCATCATACATATTGCCTTTTGAAAAATCAAAAATCAAGATAACATGATGATATTATAAATTATATTTTTAAAGAAAAAGCCAAAGCCCCGAGGGAAAAATCACACTTCAGATTTCCCCGAGTCAACGTCCCATGAATTCAATCAAAAAAGCAAAACATAAACATATAAGTGTTGTAATTTCATGGCCGCCGAGAACTGACGTTGGACTAAAATCGCATTTTTTTTGGACTTATTCTCTAAACTTGATTATTCAGTGTAATTGAAAAAGACACCATCCTTTTCTGTTGCGTTTACTTTAAATTTGCAATGTACCGCTTTTCAAACGCTTTCACTGCAGCAGCGATGACTTCAAAAGATGGAGCTGTTGTGACAGCCTGTCTCGGCTGTAAAAGTAAGCGAGTCTTGTGCTCACGTAACCATCAGATAATTTGACATATTGGAAAACGCGGCACTAAAAACCTGTTGCAGACAACCAAAGAAAAACGATCAAAAATGATTGCCAAAATAAGATGGCGTTGAGGATCCCGGTTTTTTGCCTCTTGTTGCAGAAAGAAAAGAAACACACGTAGAAAAAAACAAGGCATACTTTTGTAATCACATTTCGCCCATTTTTCCAGCGATACTGACTTTGGCATGTAACTGATGCTTTATTAAAGTGTTTTTTCTAGTAATCGTCCTGAGCGTCATGGAAGTGGTTCATAATTTGCATTTATTCAGTCAAGGATAATAGGCACAAGATCAGAACTATTAAAAGTCGCATACATCAAGGTTTGAACTATAACGATAACATTATAGAGGATTATATTAGTCATGAAGACAATATCAAGAATCATTCTAACCCTGGGGTTCTTTCAAATGATCCACGCCTGTGAAGTGGGCAGGGGACTCAATTCTGACTCAAGGGTGAGGGAGAAATCAAAAAAGACAAGTCAGGAAGATTTAATTAATGATAGTGAGGGGAAAAAAACCAATCACAATTCCAATAAAACGGATATTGGTTTTGCGGAAGGATCAAACAATTCGACATATAATCCTCCATATAATCCTCCATATAATCCCCCTTACATAGCAAATGTCACGTATAATACCCCGACGACGGCAGCCTCCCTGTCCATACCGAACAGCAAGCCTGTCGCAGTCCGACTGCCTCTTGCCCAGCTTGTTGATGTGGCCTGCAGCGATGTGGGCAAAGTCAAAATCAATACTGATATTCAAACGGAGCTGGGGTTTCTTTGCGCTGGCGGCCGGGCAACCTCGAACTTCCATAAACTGATAGAAAACGCATACAGTGGTGGTGGTAATCCGTTTTTCATGCCAAATGGAAATAATTCCTCAAATTGTATTCCAGCCTCAGGCAATCGGAGAGGCGGGTTGCCTTTTGCGATCATTAGGGGTGATTATGATGAGATTTATTTTTGTACCGCTGTAAAACTGCCTTTCTCCCTGGCAAGTACATCGGACAGGCAGGACAGGATTTATGACATAAAATACAGCGGCAATTCGTTTTCAATGACCTCATCGATCATGGGCAAGAGTGCCCCGATTGACGACATTTATCGCGAATCATATCAAATAAGGCTGAATTTCAGTTTACCGCGGGAAGGGGACGCAGAACACAATCCGGCTCTGGCCAATTATGGACTTATGAGCCAGGCACAGTCCATTGCCCTCGAAAACCACGATGTGGCCTTTTCATATCAATATTTGAGACCGGGAGATTTAAATAATACAGGAGAGATAAACAGGCAAATTGCCTTTGTCATAGGTGCGGAAGACAATGTCACTTACATTGCAATTGTAGTCCATTTAACTGTCAGAAATCTTGGTCGTCCGGATAAGGCAGAGAAATACATTGGAGCCATTCCGGACATGATTACAAAAACTCTATATTCCAAGCTTGTCCAGTAGAGAACAATTTTTGTTCGGCCGGAAGGTTATCGTAAATGTGATGTGATGTTTCGAGTGATGGAAGCGGCTTTTCAGCAATTTTATCGACAGATATACCCTGAATACAATCATAGGGTGCGGTTAAGGGAAGAAAGGATAAAATATGGGAGATGGAAAGTCAAACCGTAAACAACTGCTTGAAAAGCTACTCAATCAGCCGATTGCAGTGATAGGAATGGCCTGCCGTATTCCTGGCGCCAAAAGTGTTACGGAACTTTGGGAAAATGTTCTTTCAAAAAGGCAGGCTTTCAGGCGAATACCGGATGCGAAGATGCCGCTTTCGGAATATCTTGATCCCAAGGGGATGCATCCTGACAAGACCTATGCTGTCAAAGCCGCCTGCATCACCGACTTTCAATTTGACTGGCAAAAATACAGAATTCCGCACAAAACCGTCATTACCACCGATATTGTCCATTGGCTTGCCTATGAGGTGGCAATTCAGGCTGTCGCTGATGCCGGAC
>JADFZC010000585.1 GCA_015232735.1 Oligoflexales bacterium
GTACTCTGCCAATAAACCTTTCATTTAAAAAAAAATTCCTCTTGAAAGCAAGAGGCCCAGCAAAAAAAATCACAGCTTTAGGATATAATAACAACTTGTTTTCATTGTAAAATTTTCGGTTACTTATTTTTATTTAATATCCTCGCAAAATGGCCGATCAATAGGCTGCGGATGATGCGATGGCTGGAAGGCGATGAGCTGATTTTGAAAAAAACAGATACGTGTTCCATGAGCCCGGCCCCTTGATCGTATGTTCATCAGTAGGAAGCGACTTGTCCTTATTAGTACCTATAGCTTTTTAGAGGATCTTAAGTAAGCTATACTGCGTCAAAACTGACTGGAGATCCAAGGTGCTTCTGAGGTTAAGATGGTGACCTAGGGTGAAAGGTTAATGTCACCTGCAATTCTTGCTGGCAAGGGAGATCGGCTTTGTAAGGTACCGGGGGAATTTTCCCCCGGTACCGCGTAAATTACCCCGCAAAAACACTTAAAAATCCTTGAACTAAATTTCATTCAATTGTAGTAAGGTAAGTAAGACTAATCAATCGGTATGTTTGATTCTGATGGTTAATATTCCATAATCATGGCCTTTTGATCCAATATTCAAGACTGGTCATTGGGGTGATTACATATTGAGTGAAGCATGAAGTATTTTGAGAAATTTGCAGCCACGAATTACCTGGTAGAAGTATCCTGGGAAGTATGCAACCCGATCGGCGGAATATATACCGTCATCCAGTCGAAATTAAAAAATATGATTGAAGTCTGGCTCGATCATTATCTGCTAATAGGGCCGTATATTGAACACCAGGCAGCATCCTGTTTTGAAGAGCTGGCCGAACATGAGATTCCGGACACTCCAATAGGAAGGACTGCAAAAAAGCTGAAGGCTAAAGGATACGACATTCATATAGGCCTATGGCTCGTAAAAGGCAAACCACTCGTCATACTTGTCAATCCCTACTCCCTTTTCAACAAGCTTGGCCTTATAAAATATTATTTATGGGAATCGCACCATATTCCCACGGATATCGCTGACGGAATACTTAACGAGACACTGGCGTTTGGGGATTTCATCAAGGAGTTCTTCCATCTGTTCGTAAGGGAAAAGGAAAGATACGCCCAGATAATCGCCCATTTCCATGAATGGATGGCATCGAGCGCAATCCCGGATATTCGAAAGGACAACCTTCCGGTCGCCGTTGTTTTTACTACCCACGCCACCCTTCTGGCAAGATATCTTGCCATGAACAACGATTGTTTTTACGATCATCTCCCTTTTTTCAGCTGGGAAAACGAGGCAAGGCATTTCAATATTGAGGCACAGGTCAAAATAGAAAGGGCTGCGGCACACGGTTCGCATGTTTTTACAACCGTTAGCTGGGTAACCGCAAAAGAGTGCGAATATCTGCTTGGAAGAAAACCGGACATGATACTCCCGAACGGGATAAACATAGAAAAATTCACGGCACTGCACGAATTTCAGAATCTGCACCTCAAGTACAAACTTAAAATCCATGAATTTGTGGCCGGACACTTCTTTCAGAATTATACCTTCGATCTGGACAACACCCTCTATTTTTTTACGTCAGGCCGGTATGAGTTCAAAAACAAGGGTTTCGACATCACGCTTGAAGCCCTGAGAAGACTCAATGAGCGGATGAAGGCCGAAAAAATCAATAAGACCGTTATAATGTTCTTCATCACCAAGAGACCCACCAAGGGCGTTATCGGAAAGGTTCTCCAGAAAAGAGCCGTTATGGCTGAAATCCAGCGAAACTGTTCGGAAATTATCGGGAACGTGGAAGAAAAGCTCTTTCACGCCGTCGTCTCATCAGACAAACACACCCTCCCCAGCCTTAACGAGTTTGTGGACGAGCATCTGGAACTCAGGCTCAGAAACATTCTGCAAAGCTGGAGGACCTCGGAGCTTCCCCCTGTCGTCACCCATGTCCTGGATCGCGATCCGCACGACGATATTCTCAATTTCATCAGATACCACAACATGCTCAACTACGCCGAAGACAAGGTCAAGATAGTATACCATCCGGATTTCATATCGCCGTCAAGTCCCCTTCTGCCGCTTGATTATTCGCAGTTTGTAAGGGGATGTCATCTCGGAATTTTCGCAAGCTATTACGAGCCCTGGGGGTACACCCCGCTCGAATGCATTGCCAGCGGAATTCCCACCGTTACCACCGATCTTGCGGGATTCGGCGACTATATCATCAAACACGAAAAAAAGAACGTATTTGTCCTCAAGAGAGCGAAAAGGGGATTCAATGAAATCGCCGAAGATCTTGCCAGTTATCTTTTAAGTTTCGTCAAGCTGACCAGAAGAAACAGAATCAGCCAACGTAACAAGGTGGAAATATCGGCAACCGCATTCGATTGGGAAAAACTGAGAAAGCACTACGATGAATCTCATATTCTGGCTTTTTCCAGGTGTTTTCTTGAATCCAGGGAAAGTAAAATTGATGAGAACTTCGTTGTCACTGACGAGTCCGGGGAGACACCATCCATTTCCCGTGAACAGAAAATGGACGAAGGCCAGCCACAGCGCACTGGAACAATCTCATAACGAAACAAAAAGCTGCCTGCGGACTTTACTTTTTGACAACAGGTATTCAATCATCCAGGCGGGTCTTCCCGAAAGTTGTAACCAGTATCGTTGAATCAGGAAATAAACGTCAAATTTATCTTGGACAGGTTTGAGTAGGTTTCATATAGCCTTCAAGAAAAAGAATTTGGGGTAAAAGGGGGTAAATGAAATTGAGGA
>JADFZC010000586.1 GCA_015232735.1 Oligoflexales bacterium
CAGGGTGAGAAGATCCACATCAGCGTCGAGCTTGAACATTTTTTTCTTGAAAAGCGACTGAAAATTGGAATTGCTGTAAATGAAATTGAAATACCTGCTTTCGCTGAGGAAGTACTCTTCCCTTATAAGTTTTTTGAAAAAGCTGAAGAACTCCTTTTCGTCCATTGTCGTCGGGTCGAGATTTTCGAGCCGTGCAAGCTTTTTAATCTGCAGCTCCTTGAATTCCGAACAATCTCTCAGTTCGGACCTTAGCGATTTTTTCAGAGCGTAAAGAACCTTTGCGGCCCTTCCCACGGTTTTCAGGTTTGTCCTTGAGACAAATCCCCTTCCCTCGTATGTCGGTTCAATTCCAATATCCTCGTCAAAATCCCTCTCTATGAAATCAGGCAGCTTCTTCAGGCACTCCTTTGTTATATGAGCGTTCCAGTATGGCCTTCCGAAGTGCATCGCGCCGTAGGTGTTTTTCCCATTTGGCCTGTCAAGAAGCCTTATTTTCCTCAAATATTCATCCATGGAATTTTCCAGGATAAGATCGTAAAGAGCCCACATGTATGGAGTGCATACGGTGGAAGAAACGCCACCGTCCTTGAAGTCGGCCGTTGTCCACTCGCCGAAGATGCCCGAATAGCTTATCTTTGTGACAGGCCTGCTTTGAACGATAAAAAACCTGCCGTCATGCATAGCCCATTCAATATCAACCGGAAATCCATATTTTACCTGTATTTTGAGCGCTATTTCGCACAGCCGGGCGACCTCATCTCCCGAAAGAACGTAACTTTCCCGGAGTTTTCTGCTGTTCACAATTTTTTTCGTGAAAGGCGTAATGCTTATAGGCACAATGGAGACACTCTTTTCTCCCAGGATTCTTTCATCTTCTTTTTTATTATACCAGTCATAAAGGTACTGGTCCGGAGTCGTCTCGCCTCCGACAAGCGCTTCGCCAAGGCCGTATACGGCTTCGATGACCATCTGTCTGTCGTATCCTTTCAGGGGATTTATCGTAAAAAGAACCCCGCTTTTCACTGATGGAATCATTTGCTGTACGATGACGGCCAGTTTCATGGATTCAAGGTCCACTGCGTTATCCATACAGTAATTGAGAAGGCGCTCATTGAACAGGGACGCCCAGCATTTTTTTACGGCATCGGTCATATAGTCATAGTCTTTTACGTTTAAAATGGAGGTATACTGTCCCGCGAAGGACATATTGGCGAGGTCTTCCTTTGTGCCGCTGCTTCTGACGGCAAAGTGCCTTCCCGGGTTATCCTGGATAAAGGCTTTCATTTTTTTTGAGAGCTCTTCCGGCATTTTCCCGTTTGATATCATTTTCTGGATGTGTTTCGATTTTTTGGGGATTTCGCTTCTTTGCGCCTTGCAGCCAAGGCTTGAAATGATATCAGTAAGGCCGTTTTCCCGTATAAATTGATCAAGTCCGTCCGTCAAAATACATCCACCATCAGGAACAGGGACTCCCCATTCGGTCATTTCAATCAGTGACAGGGCTTTTTTTCCCACCCTGGATTTAAGATCAGGATTATTTTTTATTTCGTCAAACAAATGGAACATGGCACATTATCCCCCGCAAAAACCAATATGCGATCGGCTTTACTATTCAGAGTGAAACATTTTTTTTCCCGGCGAAGGGCCAGGAAAAAGATCCAAAAGGCGTTTTTCAGCTGGTGATCATGGATTGAAAATTATTCTTTCCGGCATCAGCATCCGGGATATCAATGCACCCGGCTGATGATAAAGTCACTAAAAAAATAATAGATCTTTTAACGATGTTAGCGTGTCAGACCGTTCATGCCGGATATGAGAAAAAAGTGGGGGGAAACCCTCATGGGACAGATAAAGTGCCAATCATGAAAATATTTACTTGATATATCAATAATTGTGCGACATGGTTCCGGCGAATCTTTGAACTTACATAAGGGGCGCTTGTTAGAGAGGAAAAAGGGGGAATAAATTATGACAGAGACAGGTCAGAAAGGCTTTGAACTTAATCCTCTTGGTGATTCTGCCATAACGATCAGCTTTGGCCGTGAGATTTCGATGGAGATCCATAACTGCGTCAGGTCTGCCGCGGAATATTTTGAAAACAATCCTCACCCGGCCATGATTGAATGTGTCCCGGCCTTCACCTCGCTGACGATTTATTACGATCCGGTAAAGGTTTTCAATGCGGCCTCGGACAGACAGGCGGGTTTTTCCCCGTACGATTCGTACTGCCTTGAAATTAAAAAGGGGCTTGCGAGTCTTGCCGTATCAGAGCCTTCTGCGCCCAGAGTCGTTACTATTCCGGTCTGCTACGGCGGAGAGTGTGGCCCGGATATTCAGGAGGTGGCCTCTCATGCCGGGATCACACCGGATGAAGTTGCCAGGCTTCATTTCCAGTCAGAGTATTTTGTCTATATGATCGGATTCGCACCTGGATTTCCTTATCTGGGTGGTTTGCCTGAAGAGATTGCCGCTCCAAGGAAAAAGCAGCCGCGGGTATCGATACCCGAGGGGTCTGTTGGTATTGCGGGAAAGCAGACCGGGGTCTATCCCATATCCACGCCGGGCGGATGGCAGATAATAGGCAGGACTCCGATGAAACTATTCAGGCCTGACATGGATCCGCCCAGCATGCTTAAGGCTGGAGACAAGGTGCGTTTCATGCCGATCACACTCAAGGCCTTCAATCTTGCCAAAGGGGAGGTGGCGGGGTGATTGTCTTAAATCCGGGACTTTTGTCCACCATTCAGGATTCGGGCAGGTATGGGTTTCAGAAGTATGG
>JADFZC010000587.1 GCA_015232735.1 Oligoflexales bacterium
TTTATTCTTAAAGACTTGCTGCGAGTATTTTAAACCGATATGTTCCACTAAGGGAATAAACCTGGACACAAAAATAGAAAACAGCGGCATTATTTTTATGATGGGGCAGATAGATGCCCTTGAAAAGATCGTTTTCAATTATCTATCCAACGCATTTAAATACTCACCTCCTGATGATGTGATCGAAGTTGCACTTAAAGAATGCGGAAATGACATGATTATTACGATTAAAAACAACGGTCCCGGGATTTCCAAGGAGAATCAGGCCAAACTTTTTAAAATCTTTTCCCAGGCGGATGATCAGATGGTTCATAGCCACGAAGGAACCGGACTTGGCCTGGCCCTGGTGAAGGAACTCGCCGGAGCGATGAAAGGGGAGGTTTTCGTTGAAAGCAGTGGAGAAAAAGGAGCACTGTTTGGAGTCAAATTTCCCAAATGCAGCTATGACGTTTCCCCCGGCAAAGAGGAAATTTGCACGGAACTGTCCATAAATGTTAAAGATTTCGATGATTTTCAGCCCAAAAAATGGCATACCACGGGAATGGATGCTGAAGCATTGAATGATGAATCGGTTATTTGGAGCGAAGGCAAAATCATTTTGATAGTTGATGACCTTAAAGATATGAGAGATCTCATTGTCAACCTTTTAAAGCCAAAAGGATATCAAATCATTACGGCAAAAGATGGATTTGAAGGCTTGCAGAAGGCGAGCGTTTATGGACCGGATTTGATCATCGTTGACTGGATGATGCCAAATTTGTCCGGCCCCGCGATGATTGAAAAAATGATTATGGATTCAAAATTGAAAACGATCCCCACTATCCTGCTTACAGCCAGAAGCGACCAGGAAAGCAAGGCAATAGGTATAGGCAAGGGGGCTCATGCCTATCTTTCCAAGCCATTCAATTCGATGGAACTTATGAGCACAGTTGAAAACCTCATCTGTCTTAAACAAAGCGAAAAAAAGATCATGGAATTAAATAGACATCTTACAGAAAACGTGCTCAAGAGATTTCTTCCCCATAAGCTTGTAAAAGATATTTGTCTGGGCACCAAAGTCCTTGACGACAAACCAAAGTTCCTGGATGTGACAATACTTTTTGCAGATCTTGTCAATTTTACCAATAAAGCGGAAAATCTTGGCGCACACATCATTTCGCTTCTTCTTAATGAATATTTTGATCGAATGACAGAGATTGTTTTTGAGTTTGGTGGAACCATCGATAAATTCATCGGTGATGGAATTATGGTCATTTTTGGTGCGCCTGAAGAACAGACGTCAGAAGCTCAGGTCCAAAACGCCATCTGTTGTGCAAAGTCCATGCAGACCGTTTTAAGGCAAATGAATCTCGATTGGTCTCAAAAATACAATATGGAATTCTCAATGAGAATAGGTATCCATAGAGGAAGCTGCATTGTCGGATCTTTCGGAGGCAAGAAACGATCCGAATATACGGCCATAGGCCCGGTTGTCAATATGACTTCAAGGATAGTAAAGGTTGCGGCACCTGAAAGTATCTTTTTTTCATCTGTTGTGAGGGATTATATTTACCAGGATGAATGGACACAAGCCGGTACCTACGATCTAAAGGGAATTGGTCAAACCGTTCTTTACAGAATTAATCTAAGTGAAAATGAAAAAGCTGCCTGACTTGGCAGACATATTTGATTACGCTGGGTAAACCCGGCCCTGAAGGACCGGGTGTCGAATCAGGAGAGGCTTTAAACCTCTCCTGATTTTGGTTAGCTTGAACTACCTCGCCCTGAAGGACGAGGTTTCCTTAAGCTTGATGACACAAATAACCTGTAGAAAAGCCTACTGCGCCTGCCTGAGGCTGTCTATATAGACCCATTCAATGGCTCTGAAAGGAGAAAGCAGCTTGCAGTAGTGCTGGCCGCCAGCCCCTTTGATCTTGAGGTCAACCGAGGTTCTCATGGTCGGTGAGCGGACTTCCCTCACAAGTTTTCCTCCCCTGTCCACTGTCTTCATTGAAAGAGGCGTCCAGATCCACCGGGGACCTGTCAAAAACGGCCCGATATCCTTTCCGACAACCATTGGAATCCCGTGATCGATATAACGGTTTCTGACCTTCTGGGAAGCGTGATAAACAGCCCAGTCTATCGCTGTCTGGTTTATCTGGGCGCAAATATCGAAAGAATCGGTCTTTTCAAAATCCTCTTTTTCAAAACCTGCGGCCATCCTTATCAGCTGCCTGGATTTCATCTTCACCCGCATTTCCAGAGCGGCCGGAGATGAAAATCCGATATCGTACGATTCCAGATATTCATAGACATTCTGAGTTATTGTCTTCAGCCTGAGGACGCAGTCCTTTTGATCCAGGCTGCAGGTGTTATAGACCCTCGGGTGAAAAAACGGAAACATGCGCCAGACTTCGTGGAACTCATCGAATGATTCATACTTTACATGGCGGATACTGCCACCCATCATGGGAGACACAAGAGCGCTCCACTTCGAGCCGGACCAGCAGTTTGCCTGATCTGCGCCCTTTGTATTGCAGGGAGGTTTCAAATGGTGGGAACCCTCAAGTTCCATAGCCTCGATAAGGGGTCTCAGCATAATGCCGGTACCGATGGAATAGTCCTTCAGCGTGAGAAATGCATCGTTGTCAATTCCGGAATGAAAATCAATAAACGCTGCCGTTATCCTGGCTATCTCGGCATGCGCCTGGGTAAAACTGATGGGGCTCGGCAGATCCCTTTTTTGACGAAAGCAGTGGGATTTCCCGAGGCAAACTGCATGTGGCTGACATCCTCCAA
>JADFZC010000588.1 GCA_015232735.1 Oligoflexales bacterium
CGTTCAATCCCAGGACTATTGAACCGATGTATTTGAGCCTCTCTTCATCGATCATGTTGATCAGCTCCATCTCGTGAGCCTCTTCCTCAGCCTGTATTTTTTCGGCCTCGGGAACGACCTTAGAAATGAGAGAATAATCAAGTATTGCAGCCTTTTCGTTCCTCTCCATGAGTTTTATGGCAAACGTAAGCCCAAGAACCTTTGCAATAAGGGAATATTTCATTATTTTAAACGAGTCCGGTTTGACTTCTCCAGGCACATGGAGGCACCATTTCTGAAAATGGCTCATCTCGTCCGCACTTATCCTCATAAGGCACTCTTTATTATGAACCTTTTTTTCCATGCCGGCCAGATTTCTGTAGATCTGGCTCTCGGTGTACTCGGCAACTTTGATCTTTCTTATGGCTTCTATTGTGTCAGCATCAAGTTTTGTCATTTCCAATCCCGGACTTGTCAGACATGACCGTAATAATCCCTATGGGCCACAACCGAATAGGCGTAATCAAGAAGCGTACCCCAGCTGAAAACCGGAAGGTCCACCTCTCTCTGAATGGCCCTGGCAAACGGCTGCATTCCTGTACACTCAAGCATTACAGCCCCGATGTCCTTGTGCCTTTCAACCATCCTTTTGCAGATATCGATCATATCCTTCTCGGCGATGTCATAACTTGCGTTTGGAACTTCCGGCCTTTTTTCATGATCCCACAGCTTGTCGAATTCCGGGCATCCATATTCATCCTGCGCTCCGACAACAACAAAATTGCTGCCGAGGTCGATGCCGACATTCAATAAATGGGTTTCCGTCAAAAAACGCTTTTGAGCACATACGATACCGACTTTTTTCCTTGGCCCTATAAGCTGCTGCATAAATGGAACCTGAAGAAGACTCGACATGAAAACCGGAACATCGACATATCCGGCGACATCTTTCTGGAAATAGGCAAAGTATCCGCATTCGGCCGCAATGGCCCTGCATCCCATCCTCTCAAGGTTTTTTGCGGCGTTCAGGATGGGACCTCTGCACGGGGTCTTGTCCTTCTCCCATACAAGCGTATAATTGTCGACACCACGGGCTATCTCGTATTGGATCGGATAGGGAAATGCGCTGGCATTTCTGACATCCCCGGGGAAGCCCGGATAGGCGTCGTCAAGGAGCATTATTCCAAGCCCCATGCCGTAGCACGCGTGATTTTTTCTTGTTGTGATATGATTTATGCCTAAGTCTCTGCCGAAGTACATATGTTTTCTCCTCTGTCTTTTTGTGATGCGCCCGCGGTATCCGTTCTTTCCAACAGAAAACCGGAGAGCCTGTCCAGAATATTTGCGTCCAATTCAGGAACCTTGTGGTTTTCCACGATATGGCGGATTTTCTCCTGCACAATTTCCAGGATCTGCGACTTGTTTGGATTTTTCATTTTCCTGCTGAAAATCTCCGGATACCAGATATTCATGAAATTCCCGAGCGTATGATCCTCCAAGAGGTGATTGCCGCCATGTCCCGCGCCTGTGATCAGATCAAGTCTTATATCCTCTTCGTCCGCCCTGATGCCTCTCACATAATTTTTCAGGGATTCGATCAGTTCATCTGCAATTACAACCATGGCCGGAGATACGCTGTTGCAGTGATCCATTACGCCAATGTCATGAACAATATTGGCCTTGCTCAGCATTGTGGAAAGGAGCTGGTATGATATTTCGCAGCACGGCTGGACATCAACTGTCTTTGAATCGCTGCAGGCCGCGGTCCCGAAAAACGGAAGCTCATAATAATCAGCCATCTCGGATGCGCCGGCCACAAGAAGATGAAATTCCGGCGCCGCGTAACTGCCTATGGTGGTTTTCATATCAAGTATGGAAGGCATTGCTCCATAAATAAAAGGCGCCCCCTCGCCTGCAAGCTGCGTTATGACCAGGCCGGTAAGTATCTCTGCGTTGCACTGAACCAAAGTGGTGGCAAAATTGATCGGCGATGTTCCGCCCATCATGCAGTACGGCATGTAAATCACCGGTATTCCGTTTACAGCGCTTATGTATAATTTTTCGGTGCTCTCAAATGGGTGCGTCAATGGAGGTATCGGCTCGCAGTAGTTGAATATGAACGGTCTTCTCCGGAGATTATCGGGTCCGCCAGCCACTATGGAGGCTATTTCGATTATTTCCTTCAGCGAATCGACATCGTTTGTTGAAAAATTTATTGGCTTTGTGAAATTTTTCACCGTTTCGACAAATGTCGTCACCGACCCGCGTCTCGGCTGAACATCCGACGACAGACCGACGGACAGGACAAAATCCATATTTGGAAGATAGTCGGCAAGGGTGCACATCGTTCTGGTATCAGCCTTTAAAAACGGCCTCGCCTCACCAGTGAACGGATCAAGAATCTCCAGCTGATCTGCGTGGGTTCCAAAGTAAATCCTGTTCTCACGGCCTAAAGTCATGTGCGGCCTGCCGTTTCTGTCATATATCGTCAATTCCTTTGGAACCGATGCCAGAGCCTTGTTTATGAGTTCCTCCGGAATCCTGACTATTCCCCCGGAATCCACTGAGGCCCCATTTTCCATGAGAAGGTCCAGCACCCTTCCCCCGGAAATCCTCATGCCGTATTCCCTGATGAGTTTTATGCTCGCCCTGTGGATTCTGTCCATTTTTTCAGGATTCAGAACATTGAAACTGATGTTGCGCTGCACGTCATATTTTTTCAAATCGATACCCCGTAAAAAAAATCATACTCACATTGAAACTTCAGTTTCCGCCCTGGTTCGGCCTGTACCAACATT
>JADFZC010000589.1 GCA_015232735.1 Oligoflexales bacterium
TCGCAGCAAGACAGAGGGTGATTATAGTGCTGTATACAATTAGAGGCTGATAGGCGTACTGTGAAAACCACGCCCATATTTCCTGTTCTGAAAAGCCCATATGTCAGATATCCTTCCAATAGAACTAAAGATCCCAAAACCACTATGTGGATAAGAGGCTGTCTGAAAATCCAGATGTCTGCGTTACCCGTCGCCCAAAAAATCCCCATTTACCAACATGTAAACTCCGGTTTTCCTCCTCCCCGCTCCTTGACCTTTTGGGTGTCAGATATCCTCCAAGCCGTTTATACCTGACATTTTACCCCATATCCCTTCATTTCATAAATCATTTTTCCATCCACTACAAGCTGTCCGTCAGCCATGACAGCCCTCTCTTCGTTGTCAACTCCGGTTATAATTGCATCGACAACCACCTCGCGGCTTGAAGGAAGAACCTGTCCACGATAAATCCATGAATGGCGCCCGGATGTCAATTGATAATCAGTTTTTCCAGAGCATCCTCCGAATATTTTATAGCTGGCAATTTTTAAAAGCTGTAAAAACGCCTCAATACCGAGGGAGCCCGGCATAACCGGATCTTCATGAAAGTGCGCCTTGAAAAACCACTCTTCGGGATCGATCTTTTTTATGCCCCTGACAAAAGTCCTGCCGCCTGCAGAATCCTTTATCAGACTGACGTCGTCAAGCATCAGAAGGTCTCTTTCCGGCAGACAGATGCCAATAAGGTCATTTAAAGGCACTTTCTCCACAAAAACCGATCTATCCTCAGACCAGCCATCTGAAATCCTGGGAGAAATGAGTCCAGGCTGATTTGCCAGCGCCTCCATGGTAAAAAAACCGAAATAGGTGCTGCCTTCAAATATCAGTTCATTGCCTGATGATACCCTGAAATCATAGTGC
This sequence comes from Oligoflexales bacterium, assembly GCA_015232735.1. Next base: position 901 of record JADFZC010000589.1, read on the forward strand.
TGGATCGTCAAATCCCCCGAACGGTTTATTTTTGTTGCATTTACATTCACAATAAGTTGACTTGAGCAACTATTAATTCCCCTAAATTGAACAGCCTGACCGCCGAGGTTCCTGAAATAAAGATTCCTTTCACTTTGAAGGGAAGATCCCATATACGCGGCAAGCCACCCTGAAGGCTGAAGCGCCGCCTCCATCAAAATTGAATAGGGCATCACGCCTTTCGGTTCAGAAATGAAATACCACTCATCAGGCCTGAAACAATATGTTGACCTTACCTGTCCTCCTTCCTTCAAGGATTCCTGCAGGCAGGCATCTGCGGTGATCTCGCTTATGAAAAGAAAAGGGGGTTTTGGCAAACGCGCGATAAACCTCCCTCCGTCGTCAAAAACCCTGAAACTCTCTCCGAACACCTGCGAAGGCGGGCCATATGAGAATATCTCCAGGCTTTTCCTGTCAAAAGTAACCTTTCTGTTTCCTGAATCCGTATTGCCTGCACCGGAAACACCCTTCCAGACAGCCTCAACCTTCTGCTTTGTCAGCCGCGGATATCTTATGGTTATATTTTTTATCTCCACTATATGCCGCCCATCGGCAAACATGCTTGCATCGGCAATGGCATAGGCTGAAGGATCGTACCCTATTTCCTTCGGAGTTATCTCGTAAACGACCTTCCTTGTCGACTGAAGAACCTGCCCCCGGCACCTCAGTACGCTCGATCTGCCCAAAATGGGCTCGGAATGAAGACTCTCACAGTCTGAAACCCAGCCCATGCGCATGAGAAATATCCTGAAGGTATGAAAACAGCATTCATACATTAACGTTCCGGGCATCACCATGTCATCGACAAAATGACAGGTTAAAAACCAGTCATCAGGGTGGATATCCGACTGACCCCGGATGACTCCAAGACCATATCTTCCAGCGAAGGGATCAAGATCGATTATCCTGTGGACCAGCGTCATCATCCCTCCCGGAAGGACTCTTGGATTTTCTATTTGAAGCCCCAGGAACACTCCGCCGAAACACCCGCCGTAATCTCCGCGCCTGAGTGAATCGACCTTTCGATCGTCATAAGATTCCCTTTTCATCTCAACCGGATAGGAAAAACCTCCTGTCAGTGAGCCCTTCTTCTTCGCTGATTCCATGGATGAAAGGACTATTCCCCTTCCATTATCAAGCTCGCTCGCGGAGAAAAAACCGGCCACACCGTCTCTCATTGTCATAAGGAGGCTTCCGCCCACGCTAGCATCAAACTCAAAGCGAAACAGTATGGTGCCTGCCTGTGAAAAAAACTCCTTTATTCTTATGTTGTATCTTATAGTTTCAGAAGGCCCCGGAAGAGGCCTGAAAAATGTCACGCTTGCATCCAGGAGACGGTAAACCGATTCTCCCTTTGTTCTCAAATCAACGCCCAGATACGAGGATAAAAACAGGTCGGCCTGTCCAGCCTCCACCGCAATGCACACGGGAATCTGACCATAATCGAGATACCACGCATCTTCAAATATGTCATGTTCCGTGACTATGGTTCCGCCTGACATGCTGCCCGGCTTGGCATCCATGCTCATTATCCTGTGGCATAAAAGAAGCGGCTCGTCCGGAAGACGCACCCTGGTCGGATGGGAATCGATGGCAGAAAATTTTTCTCCCAGGACCGCCCCAATTTTCCCCCTGGCAAACTCAAGGCAAGCGTCATAGCCAAAAAGAGGCTTGTCATGCCTGTGCCAGTTTCTTTTGCTGTTCGAGCAGGCCGGAAGGACTTCTTTCCGCTCTTTCGCCGTGAAGTCCGAAATCAGTCCTTGGCGTAAGGTGCGCCACGGAGAAGGAGAACTTTCGACAAGTCTGATCTGCCCATCCACAACTTTTGTCATGGAT
>JADFZC010000041.1 GCA_015232735.1 Oligoflexales bacterium
CAATTAAAATAGCCCGTGCAAAAACAGGCTTTGCCGGGGTGTTAAAAAATACACTCATAAAATATTCCCTTATGAAACATATAAGTATATATGATTAAATATAACATAGAACTAAACAGTGTTTTAGTCTCTGGGGCATATTGGATCAAATTATCATTTTGGGAGATTTTTAAAAATGTTCAGAAAGCTTTGTGTTTTATCGTATCTTCTTAGAGTTTCAGCAGGTGTTCTTCTTATGACTTTTATAATGATTCTGACCGGCTGCGCCACTGGTGGCGGTGTCTATGAGAGTTCTGAAAAGGAAAAGATTCTCGATGACAAGTGGAACAATACCGATGCGAACAAAGTAGCCAATTATATGATCGATAAATGCTTGTCAGCGCCATGGCTCAAGGAATTTGAAAAAAAGAACAAGGGTAAAAAGCCTGTAGTCATCGTAATGAAAATGAAGAACAGGACAGATGAGCATATAGATACAGATGCTTTGACCGAAGCTATCAGGAGTGAGCTGATCAATTCCGGGAAGGTGAGGTTTTTGGCTGCCGAGAAGCGTGACGAGATATTAAAGGAACTCGAATATCAAAATTCAGGGGCGGTATCGAAAGAGAGCAAAAAGGATAGAGGTAAACAGATAGGGGCCGATTATGTGATCAGCGGAGCGATTTCAAGCATAGTAAATCAGAAGGGTGACTTGAAAGACGTTACCTACAGGGTAGATATGAATATCTCCAATATTGAAACCAGCGAGATCGAGTGGAACGGATATCAGAAAATTTCGAAAGCCTTCAAAAGATAGGGGAATATCAAAATATTACTGAGAAGAGTTTTTTTAAGCCTTAAGGTAGACCGTCATTTTCAATACCGGGAATGACGGTCAGGCTTCACTCACCGAATTGGTATTTATCGCAGGGAAATTACTTGAAAATGATGGTTGTATTGATGAACAGGATATTTTGTTGCTATTTCATTATATTGATTTTTTCCTCCGGCTGTGCCTCCTATACCGAGGAAACCAAGGATATGCGTTATTTTTTCAGAAGCGGTGAATATTCGCTTGCCTTGGAAAAACTGAAAAAGACAGGACTGGAAGAACAAAATCGAAACCGTCTTTTAGCTTATATGGAAAAGTCAATGATAATGGATCGAATAGGCCAGAGGACTGAATCCAGAAAGCTGCTTGGCCTTGCCAGAAAGGAGATTGACAGCCTCATGAAAGGAAACAAGCTTGGCGATGCAGCATCTTTTGTCTACAACGATTCAGCATCGACTTATGAAGGCGAAGACTATGAGAAGGTTTCGATTCATACCATGATGGCTATTTCTTTTCTGGATGACAATCAATATGATGAAGCGCGGGTCGAGGCAAAGGCGATCAATACAAGGCTTCATGAAATCAACTCTTTTTACAAGGAAAACAAGAACAGATATGCGGAAGACGCTTTTGCCCGTTATCTTTCGGGAATAATATATGAATCTCAGGGGGATTATGACGATGCCATTATCGATTACAGCGCGGCCCTTGATATATATAAAAAGAGTTATGTCAAAAATTTTGATACTGCCGTACCCGATGATTTGTTAATCTCTCTTTACAGGTTGCTGAAGCAGGAAGAACGGACATCAAAACTGGATGTGTTGATTAAAGAGTATCCTTCACTTCCCGCAAAGTTGAAAAAAGATGACAAAAAAAAGGGTGATCTTGTTGTTATCCACGAACTTGATACGATTACTGTAAAAACAACGCAGGAATTTATAATTCCCTGGGATGGAAAGCCGCTTCGCATGTCTTTTCCCGTAATTAGAAAAAGATATAGATCCCTTTATTCAAAAACTGGAGTTCAGGTGGAAAAGGGAGAGTTTTGTTCAGGGGATCTTGTTCAAAATATGGATGCAATCGCAAGTGCGACTTTGGAGGACAAACGAGTCAGAATAACTGCGAAGATGCTTGGGAGGCTTGTGTTAAAAGATCAAATTTCACAGCAGGCTGAGAAAAATTTTGGGATTGTCGGCAAGCTTGGGGCAAGCATATATGGCGCAGTTACGGAGACGGCCGATACAAGAAGCTGGACCCTCCTGCCTGCGGCTATTTATGTAACCCGTGTAAGGCTGGATCCTGGGTCTTATAACGTAACCTTATTTACCAATGGGAAAGTCGGGCATATCAAAACTGTGTCGATAGAGAAGGGAAAGATAAAGTTTTTAAGAGATGTTCACTAGAAGTCATTTCAGTACCACAAATTCCTTTGGAAATTAATGAGTAAATAAGCCATTATGGCGGGCTGCCTGTTATGCCCGCAGGAATAAGCTTGAGTTTGACCTCCAAGGTCATGTAGATTCCCAGTCTGCCGATTTTCCTGATAAACGGTAATAATTTTTTGTTTTTTCGAATAGATGTTTTTTATTTTTTTGCGTCTTGCTTAATTGATGATGCGTGTAATCTTTCTCGAAAAAATGGCTAAATTTTCCGAATGATTTTAGCGAGGAATCTAGTTCAATGAATAGTACTTTCGATGTGATTGTAATAGGCGGGGGACATGCCGGCTGTGAGGCTGCGCTGGCCGCTGCCAGATCCGGCGTAAAAACACTGCTTGTCACTCAGTCGGTTGAGAGAATTGCACAAATGAGCTGCAATCCTGCGATAGGAGGTACGGCTAAAGGACATCTGGTAAAGGAGATAGATGCTCTTGGCGGCGAGATGGGAAGGGCTATCGATTCGACCGGCATCCAGTTTAGGGTATTGAATAGAAAAAAGGGGCCAGCTGTCTGGTCTTCGAGAGCTCAGGCGGATATGGACCTTTACCGAAGGTATATGAAACATACCCTTGAAAATACTCCTTTGCTTTCGATTTGCCAGGATACGGCAAGAGAGCTTCTTTTCGATGAAAAAAAGCAGACTGTGACGGGGATAGTTACAAGGCTGTTTGGCGAGTTTTCATGCAAAGCAGTTGTGATTACCGCCGGTACTTTTTTAAACGGGCTTATCCACATTGGAAAGGAAAAGATAGACGCCGGCAGGTTTGGGGATGCACCATCCCTTGCTCTGGCCAAGTTCATAAAAAATACCGGTTTCAGGGTGGGGCGCCTGAAGACAGGGACGGTTCCCCGTCTGGATGCCAGGACTATAGCCTGGGATGAACTTGAGATACAGCATTCCGATGAAGATATTATTCCGTTCAGTTTCAGAACAGAAAAGATCTCACAGAAACTTATTCCCTGCCATATTACGCATACAAATGAAAGGACTCACGAGGTCATAAGAAAATATCTTGGTGAGTCGCCGCTTTATAGCGGCGAGATTGTTGGGATTGGACCGAGGTACTGTCCATCTATAGAGGATAAGGTCGTCAAATTTCCGCATCGCATGTCTCACCAGATATTTCTCGAACCTCAGGGTTACGATACGTGTGAAGTTTATCCTAACGGTATTCCCACTTCGCTTCCATTAAGGGCGCAAGTCGAGTTTGTCAGGACAATAAAAGGACTTGAGAAGGCGGAAATAATAAGACCGGGTTATGCCATCGAGTATGATTACATTGATCCAACTGAACTTTACTCAACTCTTGAAACCAAGAAGGTCCAGGGACTTTTTCATGCGGGCCAGATAAACGGGACCACGGGTTATGAGGAGGCAGCCGCCCAGGGGCTTGTTGCAGGTTTGAATGCCTCAATGAAGGTGCGAGGCAAAGAGCCTGTGATCCTGAAAAGATCTGAATCGTATATTGGTGTGCTTATCGATGATCTTGTTATAAAGGGAACCAAAGAACCTTACAGAATGTTTACATCAAGGGCGGAACACAGGTTGTTTCTCAGGGAGGATAACGCTGATGTGCGTCTGACAGATTCGGGTTATCGCGCGGGTCTTGTTTCGGAGGAGGATTATAGAGCCTATCTGAGTCGTCAGGAGGAGCTTGAAGCTGCCCTTGACTATGTCCGCAAAGAGAGCATCGGGGAAGCAAGGTTGCCGGACAGTTTTTTAAATTCGAAAGACAATGCCGGAACAAGACTGGAAGCCATCATTCGAAAACCTCAGGTTGAAATCAGTGAGTTGTGCAAGTATGTTCCGGATCTTAAGAAATTCAGTCCACAGATTCTCAGAAGAGTCGGCATAGAATTAAAATATGAAGGGTACATTGAGAGGGAACGAGCGGTCATAAGATCCGGAGACTGCCTTGAAAAGGTGCGTATTCCAAAGGACCTCTGTTTTTCCGGAATATCCGGATTAAGGAGGGAGATTATAGAAAAACTGAAGTTCTATCAGCCGGAAAATCTTGGTCAGGCCGCTAGGATAAGCGGGATGACGCCTGCCGCCATTCAAATTCTTCAAGTGTATTTAAAGGGCTTGTATAAAAATGGTTTACATGTTTAGAATATAGGGGTTTATTATTGTTTTTGTTGGGTTTTCAGACAGCCTCTAATGAATCATATTGAAAGGGAGAATTGAATATGATCCGTAAAGTTATGCAATTTATGATGTTGCTTATGATTATTTTCGGTTTGTCGGGATGCGGATTCCAGGCAATTCCGAAGTCAAAAAACAATGTTGATGCTGCGTTAGCCGAAATTACCAACCAATACAAAAGAAGGGCGGATCTTATTCCGAATCTGGTAAATGTGGTGAAGGGGTATGCTTCCCATGAGAAAGATACTTTGACTGCCGTGATAGAGGCCAGAGCGAAGGCGACTTCAACAACCATCGATGCAGCAGGAATGGATCCAAACAAGTTAAAGGAATATATGGCCAGTCAGGGAAGCCTGAGTCAGGCGCTTGGGCGCCTTATGGTTGTGGCTGAAAAATATCCGGAAATCAAGGCAGATCAGAATTTCAGGGATCTGTCGGCGCAGCTGGAGGGTACTGAAAACAGAATCACTGTGGCCAGGGGACGTTATATTGAGTCAATTAACGAATTTAACAATCTTGTCTCGGTTCCTCCAACGAGTTTTGTCAATGCTATTTTTTATCGCTATGAGAAGATGCCGCAGTGGACTGTGTCCGAGCAGGAAAAACAGCAAATAGAATCAGCCCCGAAAGTTGAATTCAAATGAAAAAGAAATTGTATTTGTTTTTTGCCTTATGCTGTCTGGTTTTTAACGAACCCTCTGTTTTCGGTGTAACGTCTGTTCCTGAACTTGTCGGTCCTGTCGTTGATACAGCGGATGTTCTTTCTGAAAAAACGCGAGTGTATCTGGATCAGCAGCTTCGCGAGCTTAAGAAAAATACCGGAACCCAGATTGCTGTTCTGACTGTAAAAAAGCTTGAGAATGAAACAATAGAGCAGTATTCCATACGTGTCGCTGAAAAATGGAAGCTGGGCGACGCTTCCAGCGACAGGGGGGTAATACTGCTTCTTTCGGTGGAGGACAAAAAAGTCAGAATAGAGGTCGGACAGGGGCTTGAAGGTGATCTGACGGATGTATATGCAAGCCGCATTATCCGGGAGAAGATGGTCCCTCTGTTTCGGGAAGGTGATTTTAATGCCGGTGTAATATCAGGCATTGTTTATATAATTTCTTTTACTGATCCGGACTATAGGCTTTTATCTGAAGATGGCAAACCTTTTAAAAAGCGTCGCGGATCATTTTCAGGAGCTGGTTTGGGTTTGATTCCTCTGATTGTTTTGATTTTCATAATTATTGCAGCCTCGGGAATTTTACCTTTTTTCCCAGGATTTTCCCGCAGGCGGATTTATGGCTGGCATGATCGTTTTGGCGGCGGTGGATTTTTCGGTGGCGGAAGCGGAGGCGGCTTTGGAGGATTCTCTGGAGGCGGCGGTGGATTTTCAGGTGGAGGAGCATCAGGGGGATGGTAAAAGAAATACCAAAATGGCTGAAAAGATATCTTGATTCGGAAGGTGCGGCCCGAATACAAAAGGCGGTGGAGAAAGCGGAGAAAAGAACCAGCGGTGAGATTGTCCCCATGGTTGTTTCCAGGTCGACGGTCAATAGCTGCGTTCCTTTTATGTATATGATAATTTTTTCTTTGCTTGTACTTGCCTTGAATCATGCTTTCAGCGTTTTTTCAGTTGCAAAGTCCGATGAATTCGTCTGGTCGGCATTATTTATTGCCATGGCCGCGTCAGGATGGGGCGTTGGGCATTTGTCGTATTTTCAAAGGATATTGGTGCCGAAGGTCGATCAGGTTGCCGAGGTCAGGCGGCGGGCGATGCTGGCGTTTCATGAACTCGATATGAAAAGTACAAGAGGCGGAACGGGGATATTGCTTTTTATTTCCTTATTTGAAAGGCAGGCCGTAGTACTTGCCGATAAAGGGATTTCGCAGCATTACGACAAGGATATTTTTTGTGATGTGGCAGGGGACCTGATAGAGGGGGCAAAAAGGAGAGATTTGGCACAAGGTTTTGAAAATGCCATCGACAGGTGTGCTGGGCTTCTTGAACCGCACTTTCCATGTGCATTAGATGATCAAAATGAGCTAAAGGATCATCTTAGAATTCATTTTTAAAATTTTATCTGGACAAAATTTATTCCGCTGTTATAGAGTCCTGCCGGCAGAGCTGTTTTGTTTGCTGTAACAATTTAATAATATAGGACTATTTGACATGGCAGCATCTATAGCGATCAAACCTTATTTTACACACCGTCTAATAAAATTGGAAGACTTGAATCATCATCGAACTCTTTATGCGGGACGTATGTCAGAGTGGTTTGTCGAGGCGGGATTTATCGCCGCATCGACAATTCTGCCGCCGGAGGAGATTGTATGCGTAAAGATTCATGGGCTTCACTTCAGGACATCAGCTACGTCGGGCCAGACTTTGCAGATTAGAAGCAGAATTGCCCACCTCGGATCAAGCAGCATAATGGTCTATGTGGATGTCTGTTTTGCCGGCAGAGAAGACAGGCTGGTTGATGGATTTTTGTCTTTCGTCCATGTAGGGGAAGACCATAAACCGAAACCACATAATCTGACACTTGATCTTGTGACTCGTGAAGATAGAAAAATTGAAGAGAAAGCCAAGCTATTGCAGAAGCAGAGCAGGGAGGAAGCGCTTTTAAGCATTTCATAAATTGTTTAGGGCTTGTTGACATTTTGGTAAACGCTACAAAAGGTTTTTTTCGCTTTTCTCTTAAGTCAATGTCCCAAAAATCGTCCTCAATGTATGTTCAATACACCTGCGGCGATTTTTGTAACATTTCCTTGATAAAACCGAAAAACCCCTTTTTCGCTTCTTTACCAAAATATCAACACGCCCTAAGCGAGCGTAAGTTTCTCGAAAATCCCTTTCAATTCATCTTCAGAATATTTCACGTAGATTATTTCCGCTCTATCAACATCCCACAATCCATCTGGCGCTGCCTTTTTCTTTTTTAGGTTTGATCTCCTTCCGAAATAGACTTCTCCGGACTGGCTTTCTTTTTGTTTTGAAAAATGGATGGCAAGAACCAGTGCGGTACGAAGCAGTTCATTTGGGATATTTTCAGTTATTCCTTTCATGACAGGTACTATGATATGCGATCCCTTTGCTGAAACCGAGTGAAACCAGTAATCGTTGGACTTGGCATTTTTAACCAGAATATCATTTTCTTCAGCACTTTTTCCCACAAGGATGGAGAAATTGTCTCCTGTCTTGTAGTGGATAAAGGGTTTTGCCACCGTGCGTGATTTTCCACCTTCATTTTTGACAATATGGGTCGACAGATTGTGTCTGTTTCGTATTATTGCAAGTTCTGCAGAATCGAGACTTTTTTCTTTCAATTCCTTAAGGTCGGTTTCGATGCTCTGGCATTCTTTCTCCATTTTTTCAATTTGTTGAAGTCCCAGGCTTCTTCCTTTTTTAAGCTTTTTCAGCTTTTGAAAATATTTGTCAATGTTTTCGCCCGGAGTAAGCAGGGGATTTAGTTCTATCACGGTTTCTTTTCTGTCATTGGGATCGGGGACACTGAAAATGGAGGTTTTCGGAACAATTTCATATGAATGTACCTTAAGAAGGATGGCTTTGCTTTCAAATTCCTGGATCAGGGACTCGGAGGGCGTGCTTTTAAACTGTTTTTCCTTTGCCTTGCTTATTGTTTTCAGGCGTCTTTTAAGTCGTTTAATAATCTCTCTTTGCTCTCCTGACAACGGTTCATGGGAGGAATCATCCGATTCGACCAATTTGCCCTCTTTTGTGCTTGAAAGTATCCTGTTTGAAAATTCGCTTATAATATTTTCCAGCATATCGGAAAATTGACCGCTCTCTCTGTCTGGCAGTCTGCCTTCATATGTTGTTTTTTTTGTGAATATGCCCTTTGCCCCTGATCTTATGAGCGACTCAGCTCTTGGAGATATCAGGGAAATCTCAGGAGGTTTGGATCGTTGAAGCTTGACAAGCCACTTTTCGTCTTCATTAAAGCCGAATGATATGAAAAAATCACCGTTCGACTCATCCTTCACGATTTCCGTGATGGGCTGACTTCCAAGGTGTTTGCGGACAAGGGCGGACAGGTTTCCGCCTGAAGAAATTGCCTCTGGTTTATTTTCGATGATTCTTATGCCGAATGACGACTGATTTGAATCAAGGAGCAGGTAGAATTTGTTTTTTCCCATTTTTTCATTTTCAGTATCTGTTCTGATATTTATCTGCCATACAACTGTTAGGTTGTCACACTGCCAGAACTTATTTACTTTCAGAAAAGATTTTTTGGGATTGCATTGATTTGTCATATTTTTTGTTTCATATAATAATGTTTATTTTGGTTTATTTTGATCTTTTAATAGGGCTTTTTGGGTTTAGCCGAGTTTTTTGAGGCATGGCTGGATCGTTATCGTTTAGAAACAGCTCAGAATCCTGGAATGCCTCATGTTCATCGACCAGATAGGCTTTCACCGGTCTTCCAAAATCTCCTGTGGCCAGCGCAGATGTTTTTAATGCATTTGTTATCAGCTTATTTTGGTACATCCTGTTTATTATTTGAGCATATCTCGCATGCCCGAACTCTGTCAGCCTTTTTTGTTTCAGACCGATTGCCCAACCATTGGGGCTTGGTATGACAAGTGCAAGGTTTGCTCCCTCTTGAATAGTCAAAAGTTCAGGCTTTGTATTGAAATAGAAATTTGCCGCGCTTCGGATGCCATAGACACCTCCACCAAACTCCGTGATGTTTATATACCATTCCATGATATCGTTCTTACTCATTATGAGTTCAAGCGCAATGGCCCCCAATGCCTCTCTGAATTTTCTCGTGTAAGATTTCTCCCTGCTAAGAAAAGCATTTTTGACTACCTGCTGGGTAATTGTTGATGCTCCTCTTACATGTCTTCTCTTTTCAATATTCGTGCGAAGACTAATAAAGACTTCTGTGAAATCAACCCCGTCATGGTTATAAAACCTCGCGTCTTCAGCTACTATAATAGCGTTAATCACATGTCTTGAGACGGTGGATAGTTTGACCCAGTTTTTCTCGTTTGGGCCAACCTTGGTTACCTGTTGACCTGTCCTGGGCCATTGGACTATTTCTATCGAACCCCATTTTAAAAGCCAGATGGGCGGGATAATGATATATGTGGCAATAAGAAGGGTGAAAAAAAGCGAAAAAAACCAGAAGCAGAGTTTTTTTTTGAAAGAGTGGGGACCCTTTAGGTATTGACCTGCTTTTGACCAATTGATAGCCATTTTGACAACTTCAATAATTCAGGTTCGTATTGCATTCGCTGAACATTAATATATTTTGAAAGAAAGTATCGTTTAAATCAACCTTATATATCTTTGAATCGATAATGACCGTGCCTTTACTATAATTCAGTCTGAACGCAAGCTCAGTTTCCCCTGGATTTTCTTCAATTATGCATCTCAGGTTTTCAAACAGTTTTTTTCTGCTTTTTGCCGAGACTGGAAAAGAGCTGGAATCAATATGAAAATCTATGAAAGCCTTTTTTATTAAGGTTTTCCTTGCCTTTTCAATTGGGAAAATATCCTCATATGCAAGGCTGATTCTCGAATCTTCAAACCTCTTGGCGACCGAAACATACGCTATTACAACCTGGTCTTGCTCAGGCAACTCCTTTTCATTCTCCCTGTCAAACATTATGCCCCTGTGACAGCCTGTCATGTCCTCAAGCGTAATATAATACATTTTATCGCCGCTTTTGCTTTTCGCTTCCGAGACTTCTGACAGGTATCCAACAACGGGCATATTTTTGCATCCCACGTTATGTGCAAAACCGCCTATGGTAAGTTTGCCAAATTTTTTTACATCGTCCTTATATAATTCTATTGGATGCCTTGAGAGAAAAACTCCGAGAAGTTTCTGTTCCTTTAAAAGCCACTCCAGCTTTGTGAGCCTGTTTTTCCTTTCAAGCAATTCCGGGCTCCATTTTGAAAGGTCAATTTCATCAATTTCATCGCTCTGGGAGGGATCCATTTCAAATAAAAGTTTCTGACCGGTGGATTTTGCATTGAAATAATTCTCACTGATTTTTACAAGGTCCGGAATAATATTGAAAAGTGCTTCCCTGTGTGGATTAAAATCGTCCAGGGCGCCTGCCTCGACGAGGAGTTCCAGCGTTTTTTTGCCAATCTTTTGAAGATTTAATCTTCTTGCAAGATCGGTAAGGGATTTAAAGGGACCGCCGCTTTCCCTTTCGCTCAGTATCGGCATGAGGGGACCTTCTCCGAGTCCCTTGATTGCCGCAAGGGCGAATCCGATAGTAGCTTTTGCCGGGACATCGAAATGAATCTTGCTCCTGTTGATGTTCGGCGGGAGAATTTTAAAGTTCAACCTGCGGCATTCATGTATGTATCTTGTTATTTTATCCGTGTTGTCAAGATCGCATGTCATGATAGCTGCCATGAAAAACTCGGTATGGTGAGTCTTTAAGAAGGCTGTTTGATAACTGACAAGCCCATATGCTGCGGAGTGACTTTTGTTAAAGCCATAGTCAGCGAACTTTGCCATGAGCTCGAAAATCTCATCGGCGATTTCTTCATTTATGCCGTTGGATTTTGCGCCGGATAAAAATCGTTGCTTTTGTTTTGCCATCTCCTCCGGTTTTTTCTTTCCCATGGCTCTTCTAAGAAGATCGGCTTCACCCAGACTGTAATTTGCAAGTGTCGCGGCGATTTTTTGAACCTGTTCCTGGTAGAGGATAATCCCATAGGTTTCCTTTAAAATAGGCTCAAGCTGGGGGAGAAGGTATCTTATTTCCTGTTTGCCATGCTTTCTATCAATGAAATCATCGACCATTCCGGAACCCAGGGGGCCTGGCCTAAAGAGAGCCACCACAGCTATCAGATCCTCGAAACAGCTGGGTTTAAGCTTGCTCACAAGTGTCTGCATCCCGCTGCTTTCAAGCTGGAAAATGCCAATGGTGTTTCCTGTTGATATATTTTCATAGACAGATTTGTCCTGGATATCGATCAGCTCAATCCTGAAATCGGGATTTAAGTTTGACTTGATCAGATCTACGGTCTTTTTTACCACAGTCAGTGTTTTCAGCCCGAGAAAATCAAATTTGACAAGTCCGATCTTTTCCACATTTTTCATTTCGTATTGCGTAATAAGAAAGTTCTCGTCGCTTCTGTAAACCGGGATGAAATTTTCCATGCCGCCGTTTGAAATAACGACTCCTGCCGCATGCACTGATGTGTGGCGGTTTAGCCCCTCTATTTTTCTGGCCAGGCGTATCATGTCGTCTATGGTACCGTCTTTTTCAGCCTCTTCAAGTATTCGCGGCTCCTGTTCCAATGCTTTGTCCAGAGTTATATCCAGGTCGTTGGGGATAAGTTTTGCTATCCTGTCGACACGGCTGTAGCCTATTTCAAGAACCCTGCCAACGTCACGTATGGCGGCCTTGGCCTTCATTTTTCCAAAAGTCGTGATTTGACCGACATTCTCTCTTCCGTATTTCTGGGTGACATATTTTATGACCTCGTCCCTTCGGTTTTGGCAGAAGTCTACGTCAAAATCAGGCATTGAAACCCTTTCAGGATTCAAGAAGCGCTCAAATATGAGATTGAGGGGGATTGGATCCAGGTCGGTAATTTTAAGGGCATACGCTACAAGCGAGCCTGCTCCGGAGCCTCGGCCGGGTCCGACCGGGATATCGTTTT
>JADFZC010000590.1 GCA_015232735.1 Oligoflexales bacterium
AGGAATTTGGAAAAAGAGAGCGCAAGACAAAGGCAGGAGATGCATATAATAAATGAGATTTTGGATGTGAATGAAGTGGATTTTGAATGCTTTATAAAAAACGCGAATGCCGATATGGAATTTTGCCGTGAAATATTGAGAGAGGGTAGAGGCTTCGCTGAAGCGGATCTCAGGAAAATGCATATAAGCCTTCATTCATTAAAAGAACACTCCAGATCTTTGAACCTCAGTGAATTAATTGAATTCATCGGAAAAACAGAGGACTATTTGTCTGCATGCATGGAGAACAATTTTAAGTATGACAGGGAGAGAATTCTTGCCGATATTGACTTGATCGCGGAAAAATTGGCCCTATATGAAGACATTGCCTTTTCCAAACTGAAAATAGCCGGCAGAACGGCCAAAAATGAATCTGAATACGATTTTTATAAGAATAAGGTTGAGCATTTAAACAGGGTAAGGACAACTGATGTCATCGAAAAGAAACGAAAAGATTTTTCAAGAATAATGAACACCCTTAATGAACATATTTTGAAAGTCGGCAAAGACCGTATTCAAAAGGTATGAAAGATAATGAGTGTTAAAGGAAGCCCAAAACTTCAAGCGTCAATGACGGTTTCAGTCTTCGTACGATTCCTCCTCAAAAGGAAATACCAGATTATATAGGCAATCATATATCCGATGCTTATAATGGAGGCGCCAAGTCTCAAGTGCTCACGGGTATAATCGAAAAACGGCAGGAACAGTATTTTTTCCGGCCCAGTAAAATACAGGATCATGAATGTGCCCAAGGTGTAGGTTCTTGCCTGAAGCCAGACTTTGTGATTGAAGATACCGATTATCAACGCAGAACCCAGCACTGCTATGTGATGGCTTGCATAATCAGGATAGTTCAGGACGACAAAAGTCCAGTTCCAAATTGTATAGCCTATAATCCAGGGCAGATTTGTCGAATCCCACTTCAGGTCGCCACCTGTTTTCTCAATTCGGATATCACTGATTCTCAGGTAGCCGGGGATTAAAAGCAGCCCCGCAGTTCCATTCAGGTGATGGTAAATGCCGCTTCCAGAAAAATCCTGTATCACGGCCTCCATGATATTACATGAAAGGGCAAAAACCATAGTCCATCTCAAATAACTGCTGTTTCCAAGTTTTGTATATCTCATTAGAGAAATGATTATGATCCCGATAAGAACTGAATATACTTTTGACCAACGAAACCAGTCTGTTATGCCATTATTAACCCATACAAGGGGGGTCAGTGCTGCGGGAAGGACGATATAGAACACCAAGGTGAAGAACAGAAACCTTTTAGACAGATATTCTGCAAAAAGAAAAAACGCTGTCGCCAAAAGGATGCAAATTGACAAATACATGGAATAAACACCTCAATTTCTTAAAAAAAACAAGGTATATGCATCAAATTTGAATGATACATAATAACCCCCATGCAAGTATAGATCAAACTCCATAAATATTCAAACATTATATAAGTTTAGGTTCTTGACCCGTCATTCCTTTACATTTGACACCCGTAAAACCGCGATCAGGCTGCCTTCCTGGTCACGGGCCATCTGCCTGCACTTTCATTGTCAGGTTCATAAGGCACGCACAGGTTTTTGGGAATCAGTATCCTGAACGCAAACTTCATAAACTCCTGATCGGGTTCATTATCCAGAAGTTCAATTTCAATACTTCCTTCAATCCTGTTCAAAAATTCCCTGACAGCACTCATGCCCACGCCGCGCCCGGAAATGTCGCTGACATTTTCGGCTGTGGATAGTCCGCTTTCAAAAATAAGCTGTGCGATTTGCGATGGTTCAAAATGCCTCCCCTCTTCGATCAGCTTGCAATTCATCGCTTTACGCCGGATTTTGGAAATATCAAGGCCACGGCCGTCATCCATGAATGAAACGAGCACATACTCAGCGTGCCTCTTGTCATCGATATCGATTGTCAAAAGTCCCTGGGGATTCTTGCCCGCCCTGAGGCGATCATCGGTCGATTCGATACCGTGATCGAGCGAGTTGCGTACAAGGTGCAGGAAGATATCCTGAACGGCGGCGTGACAGGAACTTCGAAATCCTATGGCCTGATTTCCCTCGAAACTTATCCTGGGTGGCTGCTTGTCGAGTTTGGCAGCCAGATCCTCCGCCGACTCAATGAGGTTTGAGAGCAGATCCCTGAGACTTGGAAAACAAATCCTGTAAAGACTGGATCTTGTTTTTTGAATGAGTTCTTTCTGTTCGGTGGCACCTGCAACTCGATCATGCAGCAACAATGCTAGAAGTTCTGTCTCCAGTTCTTCGTGAGATATCGACTTCATGATTTTTTCGGACGACCGGTTCAGTTTTTTTTCAGAAATATGCTTATATTCGGAAAGCATTGTGCCAATCCCTGTGATCTTCTCCTTCAGATCCCCTCTAGTCTGGTCGGAAATGACCTTTTCCATACTGCGGCAGCCACTGAGCAGCGATTCCGTGTTATGGACGGCTTCAGTCAACAATTTCAGCTTTAAGGTCCTCGCATTTCCCTTCATGGTATGCAGATTGATAAAAAGGGTATTCAAATCTGCGTTTTGCAGGACAGGCTGATCGATAATCTCGACATTCTTCTGATGAAAGGCATGGCTGCTGCCCATAAACCGGTTGAACTCAGCGGTGGACGTGCCGATTATTTCGTCGATATAAGAGAGTTCGCGGCTCTGATTGATGGCTTGAGCCTGCAATGTCCTGAGTGTGGTGACATCGCGGACCGTAACCAGGACC
>JADFZC010000591.1 GCA_015232735.1 Oligoflexales bacterium
CAAACATAAATATTAAATAATATTCGCAACGGACTCCCATTAATTAAACACATTTTCGATTTGATTCATAAAACATCCGAAGGAATCATAATTTCAGATGCACTTTTAGGTTTCTGGCTGAAAAGTCGCTGATATGCTGCAAACCGATCCTATGCAAGCTTCACTTGCCAGGGCACTCTCAATGTTTGATATTTATTTCCTTCATCTTGTCAGGATCCAGTATCACTTCGGAATCCGCAAAATCATATATCGATCTCCACTGCAGGCTTTTCTCCGAAACGACAGATCCCTCCAGAATTTTCCCCTTCCTGTCTGTCAGCTTTACGGAAACATCGGTTCCATCCACCAGCTTTTTTGAAGAAATAAATTCAATTTTAACCAGATTTTTCAAAGGAATTTCAAAGCTCAAATCAGGTGTTTTCAGAGGCAGGGAATCCAGCGACTTGAAGGACGAGCTTCCAAACAGCGATGAATCGGCATATCCGATCATCAGGTTTTTGAAATCTATTGTCTGCCCGCTTTTAAAGACGACGGATACCGGAAGTTTTGACGGTTTTTGCACCTCCTTCGCAAACAGGGATGGCGACAATAACTGCAAGCAGATCAGCAAACCCATGAAGATACGAGATTTCACGATTTATTCCTTTCCAATAATTCTGTCCTTGCCTCAACACAGGGAGGAAGCCACCGCCATCTCAGGGTTGATGTTTACTGACGGATCAACCCCGGCCGGGAACCTGTCCATGTCGTTCATTAATTTCCTTATATACTTTCTATAGGCCAGATTGCCAACGAAACTGATATAGAAGTTGGAACCCGATCCCTTCAGCCTCTTTCTTATCGAACTTATCTTGAAAGTCTCCCTTACTGCCCATTTGAAACCATCTTCAAGCTGCTGCGGGGTCATCCTGTCCGGCCTGAACACAACGTGCTGCGTATCGTAATACTTCCAGTTTTTGTGGAGAAGGCGCCCCTCGCGTTCAAGTCGCCTGAATGCGTCAGTCTCCGGATACGGCGTGAAAAAGGCATATCTTGGAATATCGATCCTGAGATCGTTGACAATTTCAACAGTTCTCCTGAAGATGTCAGGCTCCTCTCCATCCATTCCCAGCACGAAGCAGCCCTGTATGATGATCTTTTTTTCATGAAGTTTTTCCACAACCATCTTATACTCGGAAAAATCATTGATCCTCTTGTTTATTCCCTCAAGCGCCTTATTATCCACCGACTCAAATCCAAGCAGAAGATAGCTGCACCCACTCTTATATAGCAAATCCAGAAGTTCGTCGTCCTTTGCCACCTTTGTTGATGCGAGTCCACCCCATTTTTTATTCAGCGGGATAAGCGCCCTGCAAAGTTCCTTCGCATAATCCGGATCATCCGTCATGTGGACATCGTTAAATACAAACCTTTGGGACTTGATGGCTTTAATTTCGCGAATAACATCCGGAATCGGCCTCTTGTGCCAGCCAAAATTCGCCGCCGGAACCGAACAGAATTCACACCTCAGCCTGCATCCCCTTGTGGCATAGACGGTATTTGGCGCCATATATCCTATTTTCTTTTGAAGATCCCTCCTCGGTATGGGAAGATTTTCAAGATTGACATCCTTTCCCTCATACACCTGCTTCAGCCTTCCTGCCGCAAAATCCCGAAGAAGCCTTGGCCATTCCTGTTCCGCAAATCCTACGACAATGGAGTCCGCATGCTTTTTTGCCTCATCCGGCAAAAGCGTGACGTGAACGCCCCCAAGGACGACCATAGAACCCTTTTCCCTGAAAATCCTGGCAAGCTCGTAAGCCCTCTTTGATGTTCCAGTCATCACGCTTATGCCTACAATGTCAAATTCCCTGCCGAATGGAATTTTTGATACGCTCTCATCCACGACGGTTATATCGGCACCCAATTCCAAAGGCACAAGAGATGCAAGGGTGGTGGCTGTCAATGGAGCCTCCCTGAACGACATTTTTATAAATGGCCCCACCTCCAGCCTGTGCAGCTGGCCCTCCGGAAGCAAAATCAAAATTCTCATAATCACCCCTCCTGACTCACGTTTTCCTTATCCTCACTTTGGAAGTTCATCGAGATTGATCCCGATCGGCAGTTCCATCCTCTGTTCCACCTCTCTCTGAAGCATCAGATTTGAGCTTAGAAACAAATACGACAGCACGGGATTTCTGTTTCTGCTGAGAAGAAGAGCCCCGCGTCTCATTATCGATGAAAATTTGAAAAACTCCTTCCTAGCATTCTTGCATGCCGCAGAGAGATCCTCATAACTCATCTTCCTGGGATGAAACGGAAGATAGCCATACCTGTACGCAGTGTCCATCCACCATTTTTCGGTGATAAGACGCCCTTCATCTTTTAACTTCCTGTACAGGGGAGTCGCGGGAAAAGGGGTGACATGGTTGAATGCCGAAAAATAAAACCCATGCTTCTCAGCAAACCCCACGGCGCCGTTTATCGTATCTGGCGTATCGGCATCAAAACCGAAAACAAATGTCGCATAAATACTTATCCCGGCATCATGGATTCTCCTGATAAGTTCATCCCGTTCACCCATCCTGATACTCCAGGATTTGTTCATCTGCCTCAAGTTGTCCTCATCCAGAGACTCTATCCCTATCAAAAGCACGTCGCAGCCGCTTCTTTTCAGCCAGTAAAGCAGCTCCGGATTTTTTGCCATTGTAAGCGATCCCTGACCGGACCATCTTATCCCCAGGGGCTCAACGGCCCTGCAAAGCTGGGTGGCATATTCCTGATCCGCC
>JADFZC010000592.1 GCA_015232735.1 Oligoflexales bacterium
CTGATTTGCCGTCTCAATGTTCCTTGCCATAGTCTCTCTTTCACTCACCGCAGGGTCATCCGCATCGGCAAGAAGCCAGTCCCTTATCTTGTGCTTTTCCTCAGGAGTCCCGTTCCCGGCTGGCTTTATCTCATTCAGACATATCATTAT
The DNA here is from genome assembly GCA_015232735.1 of Oligoflexales bacterium. The sequence goes on from JADFZC010000592.1 coordinate 151, forward strand.
CTCATCGGCAATCTCCGACTTTTGCCTGTCAAAGGAAAATATCCTGACTTTCATCCCCGCAAGCCCTGGCTCCTCATACAGACTGCCTTCTTTTGAAGTCCTCATAATAAAAATTTTCATACTTCTGTTTTTATCATATATCTCCCTTAGTGCCTCATTTCCGAACCTGCCGAGCATGGTATCGTCAGCTATCAATGCCAGAACATCGTATTCACCGGAAATGGTTCTGACTTCCAAAAGATCCGTGAAACTTCTGATTTCTGAAACCTGCGCCATTGACAAGGCGGCCCTCGACAGTTCCTCCTGAAACTTCCTGTCACTCATAACAGTCACAAGGTCAATGACCGGTTTTTCGACCCTTAAAAGAGGAAATGTCGCTGAAAAACAGCTTCCTTTTCCAAAGGTGCTTCTGACGTCCACTGATCCGTTCATATGCTCTGCAAGTTCCTTTGAAAGAGCAAGTCCAAGGCCGGTTCCATCATGTAACCTTGAACTTGAATCGTCCGCCTGGACAAAAGGTTTGAAAAGCATTTCCATGTACTCATCCCTGATGCCTATGCCGTTGTCAGTTACCGATATCACTGCCGAGCCTTCGACAAGCTGGAGACGCAGCGTGATTTTCCCACCGTCTTTCACATATTTCAATGCATTGGAAAGGTAGTTGAATATTATCTTTTCAAGGGCATCCTCCTGGCCGTTTATAAAAATTTTTATATTGCCTTTGTCTCCAAGAAGATCATCATTTATTTTCAGTACAAATTCTACATTTCTCCTTGATGCCGCCTCCCTGAAATAATCGCCTGCAGATATAATGAGTCCCGTCAGGTCAACCGGAACAAGCTCGAATCTGGTGCCTGCCATGGAATATTTCTCAAAATCAAGGAGCTGATTTATAAGCCTGAGGAGTCTTTTTGAATTTTTGAAAGCTATGGCTATATCCCTGTCCGAGGGATATCTGGACAGGGCATCCTCAACAGGATTCAATATGAGAGTAAGGGGCGTCCTGATTTCATGAGAAACATTTTGAAAGAAGCTTGTCTTGTATTTGTCAATTTCCGTCAGCTTAAAGTTTGCACTCCTGAGCTCGCTTGTCTTTTCCTCAACTTTTCTTTCGAGGCTGCTGTTAAGCTCCTCGATGTTTTTTCTGGCCTCCATCTGCTCAAGGCTTATTTTGTCCCCCACCGCGAACGACAAAAGGACAATTTCCACACCAGACCCTATCTGGGGTGCATAATCCGTGAAAAAATTCGACGGAAGAATCCCGACCTGCTTAAGTGCCAAAATCGCAGCGCCCAAAAGCAGCGGCGCAAACGCCAGAATGTAAAAACGCGCCGGCCTGTAGCCCCTTGCCAGAGATAAAATGCCGGTTAATATCAGAAGGACGCCTTCCAAAGGCTGAAATGTAATCAGGACAAACTGCGCCAGCCTGATGCCCATCACCGACAGGGCGAATCCCGCAAGTATCCATGGGTAAAACACGAAACTTAGAACACGGTCCAAAAGCCTCTGCCTTATGGCCGTCTGCAGAAATATCTGAGTAAACAGACACAGAAAAAAATTCACAAATGAAAGAAATATCCAGACTCCATAGTTGGCCATGAATATGCTTTCCGGCCAGAGGTGCTTGAATCCAAACCCGTTGAACGACGCCTGGAAAATCATGTACGACAGGGCATAAAGGACATATATGACATAGGCTCTGTCCCTGATTGAAAAGAAAAGAAAAAGGTTGTATAAGACCATCACGGCTATCATCCCGTAATATATTCCAAATATTGTGAGTTCCCTCGATTGTTCCGAGTTGAAGAAGTCCTGGTCCCATAGAGCGGCAGGAAAAAGCAGTGGCCCGATTGACTGGAAACGGACAAAGATCAATACACTTTTGTCGTTGGCAATCTCGACGGGCAGGACGAAATTGTGATGATCCACAATTCTTCGGCTGTAAGGATATTGGTCCCCTGATTTAACGATTCGATAGCTCCCGTCTTCTGAAAAAACATAGAAATCCAGGTAGTCAAGGAATGGACACGAGACGTCAAGGAAAAACCTGGTTTTCAATCCGTTCCTGTTTTCGATGTGATATCTGAACCAATAAGCGGACTCGGAAAAACCGAAGGCAGGTATCTTGTCCGTTCCATGGGAGATCCATTTAAAGGTCTCACTGGAATCTTGAATGAAACCGGATATGTCATATTTATTTTCGCGATCCTCCAAATACTCGGAGTACTTCTCAAGCCTCACTTTTTCATCTTTTGGGCCGACTATGACCCGTGACATTTTCTTTGAAATTTTTTCAAACCATTTTTCAACCCTCACATCAGGACCATTTTCAACTATGTTTTTTGCTGCCTTAAGCTCCTGCTCCGTCATGTTATACGGAGAGGCCACGACGGTACCGGCAAAAAACAATATGCCGGTTACTGATATGGTGAACCTGACTATTGCGCATACTGGAATTGACATCCCGTTCACACTTGACTCTCCATACATTTTTTTAATTTAGCTGAATTTTATTATCGGATAATTTTCGAATTTATTAAGGGATGCCATCCCGAAGGTTGAATGATGTCATTTTATTTTTTAAAATAGTTACATAAATTCAATATATGTCAGGTTTT
>JADFZC010000593.1 GCA_015232735.1 Oligoflexales bacterium
TAGCGAAAGTTACTGAGTATTGGAAGCTAGGCCATTTATGGCCGAGTAGTTCACTGCCGGCACGCTACTTGGTTCCCAAAGTCGCCACACCGAAAAGAGCCTTGAGATCCTGGTCATTAAATGAGACACCTGCACCCAGGAAATAATTGATGTTCTTTCTTAACTTCCTCGACGGTTCATCTCCGATCCACTTATCCTCATATCTGGTCGGATCATCGACTCCCGCCATGGCGTAAAGGTGTTCGTAGAACAGGATGCTGGCATAAGCCTTGAGATGGGCAAACTTTCTTATCTCACTGTTTTTCTCGGCGAAATCGAATGCCTCAAAAGTGAGCTTCAGCCTGTCGTTAAGGAAATAAAGATCGCTCGCAATGCCGCCCGTGGTCTCAAAGAGTCCGAACCTCAGGCCCGCATAATACCATCTTTTGGCAAACTGCAGATTGAACCTCAGGGCCTTTCTATCCTTGATATACTCCCTGGTCCTTGTTATGGTGCCGCGCCCTGTTGGATCATCACCTGGGGGCAGGGCCTCGGTGGTAGTATTGATTTCCTCCCTCTGGGCATCAGTAAACCCGACCAGATAATAGCTGTCCGGACGCGTGTGGAACCTGACATTGAAGAAATTCTGCGTAGAGGTGTCCTGTCTGAGCTCTCCATGATAATCAACCTCAATCTGAAGGTTCTTGACCGGGGTGAGAATCTTTCTGAGATCTTTCAGCGCGCCGTTGACCTCGTCCATGGTTTTGTCGTCGTTTACCAGCTTTCCTATGGTGCCCTCTCCCTTTTGGATCTTCTCGGAAATCAGATTGATGTTCTTGGCCGCGCCCTTCACCTGAACCATCGAGTCATCGAACGATGCCAGTATCCTTGCGATCTTCTCCTTGTTGTTTTCATCAAGAACCTCATTGAGAGAATTTGAAAAACGGTTTACATTTTTCACGATTTTTCGAAGATCTTCCCGATTGTCCTGCAGAATATGCTTCCCATCGACAGTCATCTGCTTCAGATTGTCGACAATTTCCCTTATTGTCTTTTCACCCTCCTCGCCGCCCAGGACATTGGAGAGCGAGCCTGTGACATTCTTGACATCCTTGGCGATCTTGCCCACGAGCGAGATCACCTCGTTGAGATCTATGGTTGTCTTGTCTCTCGGAATGATGTCCCCTTCTTCCAAAAATTCTGTTGAATCAGACCTCTTTATCTCCAGGAATTTGTCTCCCAGAAAACCTACCGTCCTTATTTCTATCGTGGAGCCCTTGGGAATGCCTATATGGCTTTTAACCTGGATTGTAACCCTTGTAGCCTTCGCATCCAGATCGACGCTGACCACCTTGCCCACATTCACCCCATTTGTCTTGACATGCGTTTTTGACATTATTCCCGCGGCGTCTTCCAAAATGGTGTAATACCTTTTGTAGCTTTGCCGTTCAAAAAGACTGGGACTGAGGACAAAGATGGCAAAGACAATAGCTGTCACACCAAGAATGGTGAACATTCCCACCCTGAATTCTGTTCCCAGCTTGTTCACAGCCTGTCAGCCTCCATTTTTAGACTTATGATTGAATAGTCAGGCGCCGGGCGCAACTGACTGCTTATCGACAACTTTCCCTGTCTTCTTTACACCTGCGTTCTCACCAAATACACCTGCCACAGGTTTGGCAAAGTTCAAAAAAATCAAATATGGGCTAATTTATTCCAGACACTGACCGCTCATAAAAATTCCATTGGCCCATCAACCATTCCTGAAAAGAACTGCCTTACTATCGGATCATCCGACTTTCTGAAACTTTCGGGAGGCCCCGCTTTCTGGACCTTTCCCTTATACAGCATGACCAAAACTTCCGCTATCTCAAGTGCCGCCTTCAAATCATGGGATATAACGATCGACGTCAGATCCGATTCCTCCCTGTTCACTTTAACTATAAGCTGATCGATCATCTCCGATACCAAAGGATCCATCCCGGTAGTCGGTTCATCATACAGCACCACCCTTGGTCTCGCGGCCAGGGCACGCGCAAGACCGACACGTTTTTTTTCTCCGGTTGAAAGTTCAGCCGGATACTTGTGCTGAATATTCGGAAGTCCGGTCTGAACAAGCACCTCTTCAGCACGCCGGAGCATCTCAGGTTCCGATATGCTTGTATGTTCCCTGAGCGGAAACGTCACATTCTCCCCAACTGTCATGCTGTCAAAAAGAGCGGCATGTTGAAAAAGCATCCCGAACTTCTGCCTGTAAATTCTAAGCTGCTCCTTGCTAAACTTCGTTATTTCCTCTCCCTCGACCTCAATCTCCCCGCTCGTTGGCCGCAAAAGTCCCATTATATGCTTGATGGTAACAGATTTCCCTTCTCCCGACTTGCCCACAATAACCGTTATTTTTCCTTTTGGGATGTAAAGGTCGAGCTCATCAAGCACCTTGTTCGTGCCAAATATTTTTGTAACATTTCTAAAATATATCATAATTGCTAAATATCACCTGTAGATACGTCAGGAAAAAATCGACTCCCAGCATTATCAGCAGGGTGGTCACCACGGAATTTGTAGTTGCCAAACCAACCCCTTTTGCACCGCCCGTCGCGCCCAACCCGTACCTGCAGGCCACTATCCCTATTATTCCGCCAAATACGAGGGATTTCTGCATGCCGGCCCAAATGTCCTTCAATTTGACGATGGTTATCAATTTCTCAAAAAACATGGCCTGGTCGACATCGAAAAGGACCACTCCCACAACAAGCGAACCCACCTGTCCCATAAAATTGAAAAT
>JADFZC010000042.1 GCA_015232735.1 Oligoflexales bacterium
GTATTATACCGTTAACTATGTTTATTTGGTAGCATTTGACTAATTTCGAGGTAAGGAATTTGTTGAAGATATATTTTTGATAATCATATATATGAGTTCTGTAGACTAATGGATGTGGTTTGAAGATGTTAAGGAGAAAAAGGAGTTAATTTCCGGATATGATGAAAATCGGTTTAAAGAGGCATTTAATAATTACCGTATTGATTTTTTGTGGGTGTGGCGGATCAAAAAAAAAGTCGGCAGAACCTAGCGTTCAGGTAAGAAATGGGATTGATGTAAAATCAGTAGAAATAAAATATTTTGATGGTTCACCTTCAATCAGTCAGAGTGGTGACCGAGTGATTTTTATTTCTGGAAGAGTAGGAACTTCATCCGAAGCATCGGAACAGCTATTTAGGAAATATCCGATAAGCATTTATAAATATGATTTTGCATCGGCTGCCAATCCTACATTAGTTCTGTCATCAGGTGATGATATTGGGTTTATTAAAGAAGCAAAAATTAGCCCAGACGGAGAGTGGATCTTAATAAATTCGGAAAAGGACGGATCTTTGAAACTCTTTGTTGAAAAATTTTCATCTTCTCAAGGAATAAAAAAAGAGGTTCCGGTTGGGAGTGGAGTATCAGGGATTAATATCCCTTACGCTGTTTTCTCATTTGGACCAAATCCATTGATTGCATATGAACTTGAAACTAAAGAAAATCGAAAGAAGATTTATGTAGTAGGATTCTCAATGAAGGCGGGAGAGATATCTTTTGCAACCCCCAAAGAACTACCTTCATACGAAGAGGATGAGGAATATCCGGTGTGGATGGAAGGAAATCCTGGTTATGTTCTTTACACGAGAATCAGAAAAGATACCGGGACGAGGTTTATATCGAGAAATTTTAATGATTCTTCGATGTCAAATATTTCAAAAAGTGATGTGAGCGATAACGCCATAGGAAGAGTTATCGATTTGCCTTTTACTGCAAGCAGCAAAGGAGTTTTGTTTGTTGGCAAGCCTCTGACAAATGCGAATGTTAAGGTTCCTTTTGGGGATAAGGAACCTGATGCTAATGGTATCAGTACAAAGGGTAACATTGTCATTCAAGAGGAGGTAAATTTTTTATCTGGTTCTGATAAGCGCATAAGTAAATTAGAGAGTGAGCAATTCAATATATTGAAGGTGTCATCAAGGGTGGCTGGTGACTATGCACTGGTTGCTGGAATAGAGAATTTTCAGTGCAAGACAGGTGTAATATTTGGATCAACGTTTCAATTATTTGACATGGTAAATGGAGGTCAAGGTATTCGTATAATTCCAGTCAGAGGGAGTGATGGAAGTTGGCAATTGACTCAGAATCCATGTGAAAAAATAGTTACCCCTGGTGATGGTGTTAAACAAAACGTTGATTTTCAGATTAAGGATGCAATTTTGGCTTCAAAGACTGGAAGCTCTGAGTTTAAAATAGTCTACCAGACTTGGTATTCTGGTGATGAAGAGGTAGTCCATCTTAAATTTGAAAAAAAAGGAAATGATATACAGAATGTTATAGTTACCGACATATCGAACAATAAAATTCCACCACAATAATAATCTGTGGCGCATTTGCGACAGGGACTGACCGAATCTGCTCGAATAATGGGAAAAATAATCATAGTATGAATGTAAGTATTTATTTATATTTACAATTTACTAATAAAGATAATATTATCAGATTGATGGAAAAGGAATAAGTTTCTCCTGGCGATTTTTTTCATTGATAAAGAATTTTTTTGCCTCAGCAATATCTATCAGTATTTGATTCCTTAAATGGTTTATTGATTCAAACAGAGCTTCTTCGCGGATAAATTTTTCGAAATAAAAGATGGCTTTTTTCCCATAAAGAGCATCAGGGCCAAGGGTCATATTTAGCAAGTGTGCTTCTATTCTTAGATCATTTTTAAGAGAGACCGTTGGTCTGAATCCAACATTTATCAAAGCTGGAATAGCATCGGGAGGCAGAGACATTAGCGGAAAAGGTTTGTTTTGACTATTTTCATAACAGACATGACCTGCGTAGACACCTTTTTTCGGTATCAACTGATTGGTTTCTCCAAGATTTGCTGTCGGAAAACCGATAGTTCTCCCTAATTTATCGCCAGGTATAATTACGCCTTCAAGGGAAAAGGGTCTTCCCAGCATTTTTGTGACAGTAAAAAAATCGCCATTATATTTAATCAATTCTCTTATTTTACTACTGCTGATTGTTATTCCGTCAAATACAACACTTGGTTCGGTATGAAGAGAAATGGAATCCAATTTTGTTTGGTTCTTAAGGTAGTCCACAGATCCAATTCGTTTGGATCCAAAACGGAAATTTTCTCCTACTATAATTGCAGAGGGTTTGAGATTTTTTAAGAGAAATTCCCTGTAAAAGATCTCATGACTGGTTTTGATAAAATCAGAATCAAATTTTTGAAAATATATACCATCAAACCCCAGTTCAGTAAAAACCCGTATTTTTTGGGACTTGCAAAAAATAAGTTCTTTCTCTCCATTATAAGCGAAAAATTCCTTAGGATTTGGATCAAAGGTGAATAGTAAAATTTTGTGATTAAGCTGATCTCCCAGTGCCAGTGCTGTATTAATCAGCTTTTGATGGCCAATATGGCACCCATCAAAATTTCCAATGGTAATTACATAGTTTTTTTCTGCTAACGTTTCTATATCAATAGAATTATTATAAATATTTAAAATCTTCAAAAGACAATCTCTTTAGCATAAAAGTATTATTATTATTTTGATTCCGAGACCTTTTTAATGTATTATAAAAAACACCAAGGGTACGAGGATCTTCGGGTTATTACTTATTAGCATTGAGTTTGGATAATTTGCAATAGTCTATCCTTGTTTAAGTTTGTGGAAAAATCAATAATGAATATTGAAGAAGATTTTTAAAATTTAATTAAGGAAAGGTAACAGTATTGGGTTATGCTAATTTTCAACTTTTGGAGACATATGGAAGTGGAGCTCTCAGCACCTCAATCATTGTTTTTGCATTGGTAATGTTATTCATTTTGGGTGTAGCTGGGATAGGTTTTAGATTCTGGTCCAATTCAGGTTTAAAGACAGGGATTTCCGTGGGAGAGGTAGATCATCTATTTCTAAAGACAAAATATTGTGTTGCTGGTGAGAAAAGAGAGGGGTATTTAAGATATCTTGCGTCTGATGGTGCTACGTTAGTTAGTTATAATGGGAGTGTCTCCAAATTTGCAGATATTGAAATAGATCTTAGCTCCACATTCGATCAAAATATGGAATATATTAGAGGGAAAGTAATAAAATGCAAAAGCCTTGGGGGCTTTCCTGAGAGCTGGATGATAGAGGTAAAGTTTCAAAGCCGAACAGAAAAAGAAAAACAGTACATTCAAAAAGTATTACTCAAAACTCAGCGTATTGGTTCTAATCATCTTGACGAATTTTAAAGTAGAATAAATTGCGAAAGTATACTTTACTTAATATTGACGGAAATACTCGCCTACTGGGGATAATTGGCCGTGGGATAGGATACACATTATCACCTTTAATTCATAACACTGCATCGATAATTCTTGGAAATAACTGTGTTTATTTGCCTTATGATATTTCAGAGACTTGGATCAAGCCTTTTTTGGATTGTTTTTGGGAGCTAGGAGGAATTGGATTAAACGTAACAAAACCTTATAAAGAAATTATTACAAAATATTCTGTGGGCAATGGTTCGTTGAGTTCGATAAACACTCTTTATAGAGGAGTTAAAGGATGGGAGTCTAGTTCGACCGACGGACCGGGGTTTATCAATGGTCTTAAACGTCTGCAATTTGAGTTTTCCGATTTTGGTAAAATAATTTTCTTAGGTAATGGAGGAGCGGCACTAGGTTTGCTGGAACATTTTGTAAGTTTAGAAGGAAAAAGAAAACAAATAACAATATTAAGAAAAAAAAGAGAAAAAGATGTTGTATTTAAGAAAATTACTGAATCAAGTGAAGCTTTTGAAATAAAATTTGGGTCTTTAGATCCTCATTTCTTGAATTCAGAATTAAGAGATAGCTCAGATACAATATTGTTGATACAAGCGACAAGCGCTCCGTTAGAAGGCCAGTTTCTTTCTGATTATGCAAATGCATTATGCAAATTTAATGGAGCATTTATTGATTTGGTATATGGTACTCCTTCTCTTCTTCTGCCGAGATCCAGGGAACTTGGTATAGCATGTCAGGATGGTCTTCCCATGTTAGTTGAACAGGCCAGACTGTCGGAGTCTTTTTGGTGGGGTGAATGTGCACCATATGAAGACCTCCTTCATGTTGTTGAAGACCATCTTAAAAAAAATTAGATTAACTAGTCGCTGGCGCTTTCAGCGCCAGCAGACGTATCCTGACGAGCGAAGCGAGTATAGGATCTGTCTGTAACATGCTGATATTTCGTGACAGATCCTTCGCCTTTAAGGCTCAGGATACATCCCTGGCGCATTTCGCGCCAGGGACTAACTAGGATTAGCTATTATTTTGGATACAAATCAAAATAGAAAATTTGACGATAAGAACAGTTTTTTCGAATCTTGTTTTGAAGAGGAAGGATTAATTTTTCTTGGCATCGTAGATCTCAAAAGACAAGAGTCGACAGATTTCTTTAGGAAATGGTTATCTTTAGGATACCATTCAGAAATGAGGTTTCTTGAAAGAAATATCGAAATACGGGAGGATCCGACAAGACTTTTTCCAGGTGCTAAAACGGGGATTATTTTTGCTCTGCCTTACTATTGTGGTGATACATATGATGAAATTATTTCATCAAAAAATCCTTCTGTGTCCCAATATGCACGATTTCCCGATTACCATAGAATCATGAAGATAAAAGCTGAGAGAGTTCTGAAAAAGATCAGAATAAAACTGGGCAATACTGGTTTAAATTCATTTGAAAGCAGGATTTATACTGATTCGGCTCCCATTTTTGAAAGAGCATTTGCAGCAAGGACAGGGAGTGGATTTATAGGAAAGAATTTCTTTTTTATTCACAGAGAAAAAGGAAGCTTTATTCTGTTGGGAGAAATCATAACCTCGATTGGATTTTTTGAATTATCCTGTGAAAGTGAAGGAAAGACTTGTGCAAATTTATGTAGAGATTGTCAATTATGTTGGGAAAGTTGTCCTACAAAAGCTTATAAAAATGGTTTTTTTGATGCAAATAGATGTATTTCGTATTGGACGATTGAAAACAGAGGAATAATACCTGTTTCATATTGGAAGTGGCTAAAATGGTATTATTTTGGTTGTGATATTTGTCAACTTGTATGTCCTTACAATAAAGGGATACCAATTGCTGATCATGATAATTTAGGAGGAAAAAGAAAGTATCCCGCTCTTTTCGATATAGCAATGATGGAGCAAGATTTTTTTTATCATTTCTTCAAGGGAACTCCTCTAGAAAGAGCAACAAAAGCAGGGCTACAGAGAAATGCACTCATCGCCTTGACTGTTACAGAAAATAAAAACATTATTGAGACATTAAAAATAGTAAAAAAAATGGCGACAGATAACACTTTGGTAATGACAATTCACCAAATAGAAAAGTTCTTAGATATCAACAAAAATGCGGGGAGCGGGACTTGAACCCGCACGCCTCTCGGCACTAGTCCCTCAAACTAGCGTGTCTACCAATTTCACCACCCTCGCATAATTTAAAAATAGCATTGAGATAACTCATTTCCCTTGAGGTGTTTTAGGTGCCTCTGGGGTTGTTGATGACTTATTCTCAATATTTTGCAGCCTTTCCTTTAAACCTGTTTTTCCGGAGTTTCCTTGCAGGATACAAAGAGAAATGCTTGTTATCATAAAAATAGCAGCAACCAGATATGTTAACTTGCCTAAAAACGATGTTGCACCACCGGCACCAAAAACGCCTTGTGAGTTGCCTCCACCGAAGGCTGCACCAACTCCACCGGAATTGCCACCTTGTATCAGTACGACTAAAATCATGAACAACGCCGTTAATACATGAATGACTGTAACGAATGTTTCCATTTTTTCTCACAAACACTAATTAAAGAAATGGCCCCTCCCAGAATCGAACTGGGGACACAAGGATTTTCAGTCCTCTGCTCTACCGACTGAGCTAAAGAGCCACATCCTAAAGGATAGATTACCTAATATAAGGTAATAGCGATTTAGTCAACAGGGTTTATTCAATTTGTTTGACATATCCCAATAAACATAAAATAAGTAGATATTCTATTAAATGATTCGATATTTTTATAATAATAGATTCTATGACTGATTAAAAATTAATCGAAATTGAATGCAATAATGTTAGCCACCGACAATGCTGCCCATATCAAATATGGGAAGGTACATTGCTATCAATATGAAGGCAATCAGGGTTCCTATGAACACAATCATCAAGGGTTCAATCATTGACGTTAGTGCTTCAATGGAGCTATCCACTTCATCTTCATAGATTGAGGTCACTTTTGCAAGCGTGTCATCAAGAGCGCCGGTTGTCTCTCCTACTGCGACCATTGAGGAAACCATCAATGGAAAAAGTTTTGATTGACTCATAGGCTCCGATAGGTTCTTTCCTTTTGTAATTTCTTCTTTTAGAAAAAGAATGACTTTTTCTATCTCTTTGTTGCCAACAGAAGAAGCACAGATGGATAGGGCATCAAGAATAGAAACGCCAGAGGAAAGCATAGCTGATAGAGTTGATGAGAATTTTGCTATTGATGCTTTAAGGACAAGATCTCCGAAGAATGGAAGCTTCAAAAGAGTTTTATCAAAAATATATTTTCCTTTTGCTGTACTTAACCACAATTTTACAGACATGAAAAACACTACTCCTGAAGCCAAAATGATGTGCCAGTTTTTTATGAGAGTATCGGAAGTGGCAACAACAAAAGCTGTTATTTCGGGTAATTCCTTTCCGCTTTCAGTGAATTGCTCAGCAAAGGATGGAACCACGAAAGTCAAAAGTGCCGAAACAACTCCGAGGGCAACAACCAAAATGACAATTGGATATGACATGGCTGATTTTATCTGGGACTTAATTTTTGAAGACTTTTCTATGTATTCGAATAGTTTTTTCAAGATAAAATCGAGCTTTCCGGATGCTTCACCCGCTCTTACCATGGAAACAAACAATTTATCAAAGACATCAGGATGATGTTCCAGAGAGTCGCTTAAGTTGGTTCCCTTCTCAATTGATGCATGAACATCTTCAAGGATTTTTCGGAAATGATATTTCTTTTGTTGCTGACAGAGAAGGTTTAATGCCTGAAGCAGGGAAATTCCATTTTCAATCATCAATGAAAGCTGCTTTGTAAAAACAGCCATTTCTTTTGTATTTGGCAATTCCCTGCCGATAGTGATTTGAATTTTTCCTTTATCATCTCTGTAAAAAAACTTGGAAAGGGTATTCTGGTCTGAAAATTTTGACCTAATCGAATCCTCTGATCCTTGTATTGATATGATTCTATATCCTCTATTACCAAGGTTAATTTTTGCGGATTTTATTGAATCGGCATTTATAATGTTGGTAACAATTTTCCCGCTTTTTGTTCTAGCTTTATAGGCATAATTTGGCAATATTAAATCCCCTATTCACCCATAATTTTTCTTTTCAATACTTAAGATGCTTAACCTCTTCTTGACATCATCTCAAGAAATTCCTCTTTCTTTGAAGAACAATGCAGTGCTACATCTTTGTTGACTATTCCTGTTTTTACCAGTGAAACTAATGATTGATTCATTGTTTGCATATGTGTTTCAGTTTGACCTGTCTGCATGACGGAATAAATTTGATTGAATTTGCCTTCATTAATGAGTGCTTTTATTGGATTATTCGCAATTAATATTTCCATGGCAAGTGCCCTGCCAGTCTTTGTAGTAGGAAGTAACAGTTGGGAAATTACGGCTTCGAGAGTCATAGAAAGCTGTGTTCTGATTTGGCTCTGCTGGTGAGGTGGGAAAACGTCAATAATACGGTTTAGGGATGAGACAGCATCGTTAGTATGTAATGTCGCAAAGACCAAATGGCCGGTCTCAGCTATTGTAAGCGCAGCTTTAATCATATCGAGATCTCTAAGCTCGCCTAGCATAGCTACATCTGGATCCTGTCGCAGTAAGCTTTTAAGTGCGAGGTTTATATCATCAGTGTCTTCTCCCAACTCACGTTGGTTTACTAAGCATGTTTTATGCAAATGCACAATTTCAATAGGTTCCTCTAGTGATACGATATGACCGTATAGTGTTTCGTTTATGTGATTAATCATTGCTGCCAGTGTTGTGGATTTACCTGACCCGGTTGGCCCGGTAACAAGGACGAGACCTTTTGGTTTATTACATAATGAATATAGTATCTGAGGAAGTCCCAATCCTGAAATAGTTGGTATTACTTGCGCAATAGTTCTAAAAGCACCTGCAATGTTGTGGTTTTCATAGTATATGTTGGCTCTGAATCTGGATATTTTTTTTATCTCGAAAGACAAGTCGATTTCTTTTCTTTTTTCAAAAATCTTTTTTTGTTCTTCTGTAAGAACGCTATAACATAAAGTCATAGCTTCCTGCGGAGAAAGAGGTGGAAGGTTAAGGGGAATTAATTGCCCATCAATTCTAATTCTTGGAGGCGAATTTGCAGCAATATGCAAATCACTGGCTCTTTGCTCAATAACGGTTTTTAGTAGTTGTGGTAGGGTATAATCCATTTAGCGCCTCATAGTATTTATTCGTTCGTGGTACAAAATATACCAAAAAGCAAAACCTGAACTTTAATGGCGAAGAACATCCCGTTAAATATCAACTAGATCCTCTGTGAGCTTTGCTCGTCAGCGACGTATCCTGAATCCTAAAGAAGAAGGATCTGTCACGAAATATTAGCATGATACCAACAGATCCTATGCAAGCTTTGCTTGCTACATCCGTAGCGCTTTCGCACCTCGGACTAACTGGCCATATTTTTTCCGTCGGTGGTATTGTCAGTTGCAGTGGCCTTTACAACTTCACGTGCATCTGTCTCTCCGGCGATTAATTTGGCCAGAGCATTTTGCCTCAAGGTTTTCATACCATTTTCCATCGCAATTCGTTTCAATTCCATGGAAGATCTTTCTGCCAGTATTGCCTCCTTTATGTCATCATTTACTGAAAGAACTTCAAAGACGGCCACTCTACCTTTGTAGCCGCTTTTATTGCAACTCGGACAGCCATTTCCCCTGAAAGGCTTTACTTTGGGTGCTAAATGCGATGGTATTCCGATTTTTATCAAATGTTCAGGTTTTATTGAGTCATCAGGAATCTTACATTTATCACATAGACGCCTGACAAGTCTTTGTGCGACAATCACGTTAAGTGAGGACATGAGATTGAAGGATTCAAGACCGAGATTTTGGAGCCGTATTATGGTATCAGCGGCACTGTTTGTATGAAGTGTCGACAACACAAGGTGGCCTGTTAACGCTGCCTTTATTGCGATTTCTCCTGTTTCCTGATCTCTTATCTCACCAACCATAATAATGTCGGGGTCCTGCCTGAGAAATGCTCTCAGCGCCTCTGAAAAATTGAAGTTTATTATGGGATTCACTTGAACCTGATTGATACCTTCAATGTTGAATTCAACAGGATCTTCCGCAGTTAATATGTTTTCAGATGTTTTGTTAAGTTCGGCAAGTGCGGAATACAGAGTAGTTGTCTTGCCAGATCCTGTTGGTCCTGTTACTAAGACCATTCCGAAAGGTTTATGAATGGCGGCTTGGAGTCTCTCGAAGTCAATTTTTTCAAGACCAAGTTTGGTCATGTCCACTTGAAGGCTTGATTTATCGAGAATTCGAAGAACTACCTTTTCTCCATATAGAGTGGGACAGACGTTTACCCTGAAATCTATTGGCTTATTGTTTATATTAACCCTTATTCCACCATCCTGAGGTAGTCTTTTTTCTGCAATGTCCAGATTAGACATTATCTTAATTCTTGATATTAGTGGATTTTTAAATTTGCCAGGAGGCCTGGCAATTTCGTGAAGAACACCATCTACACGAAAACGAATTCTCAGATATGTTTCATAAGGTTCAATGTGAATATCTGATGCTCCTAAATTCAAGCAATTGATCAGTATCTCATTGACAAGTTTGATTACTGGAGCCATCTCCTTTTCTTCGGAAGATGACGTATCTCCGCCAATTGAAGCTCTGTTTTCAAGATTCTTTTGTGGCTCTTCAATTGATTCATCTCTATCAAGGTCTCCCAAATCGAGCTTACTTGCCCCGTAGTATCTTCGAAGCGCATTGAAAATTTTTTCGTCAGTTGATAGAACTGGCTTCGGCTGAAAGCCTGTTTTAAATCTTATTAAATCTATTAATTTTAGATCTAGTGGGTTTCCCATGGCCACTATGATGTTTTGGCCAACTTTGTCTATGGGAATGAATTTCAGCTTTTTTGCTAGGTCGCTGGGGATTAGTCCAATAATATTTTGGGGTATATCCATTTGATCAAGATTTGAAATTTGAATGCCATATGCATTTGAATAGGCGGCCAGAAGGTGGTTTTCCTCATGGGCCTTCATGCTTATCAAAACTTGCAGTACCGTGGAATTTTTTTCTCTGGCAATGGCTTCAGCTTCTTTAATGTGCTGTACACTGATTTTCAGCCCATTAACGAGTAGTTCATAAAATTTTTTATCCTGGCTGTTCACAAATTGTGTCCATAAACTTAGTTCTTTATTAATAGGATTATCGGCAATAAGAAAAAATTTATTAGCGTTTTGAACGACAAAAATTGGAGGACTATTAAGAATTAAAAGAATTAAGAAGAAGCATGGAAAAAGATCTTTCCATGAAATCTGATCAATTTGTGAGAAAGAATCGATAAATAGGGATGTCAATACATAAAGTTATTTCAATGGATTATAAAAGGTCTATAAAACATGAGAAATTTGAGTGGAATTTATACTAAAGAAAATGAAAAAGAAATAATCTGAAATATTTATAATAATTAGAAAGTCTCACTTAGATAAATTGATTTCGGATCGATATGCCTGTGCCGTTGGTACTTTAATTCCAGTTTGGCTAAGTGAGATAATACAACAGATTCATAGAAATTAATTTCTGTTTTTGCGTTTTTTATGATTTTTTTTATTATACGAAGAACTTTCCTGGGATGAAAGAGCAGTCCATGGCTTAAAAAATATTGTCCTGAAAAAAAGTAGACGTGGCCTTGAAAAAGAATTTTTGGTTCCATCGCATAAACTATGTTTTCTTTTTCACGAAGAGTGATTTGAAACCTGTTGCTGTTCAGTAAGTCTTTAACAAGAATAGAATTTTTCATTTTTTTTAAAACAAGAAATATTGAGTGACGGGCACCTGATAATTTCAACATATCATCTTTGGCCTTATCAGATTCCATAAATGCAGTAAATGGAGTTTTCCCTAAGAATCTTGGATTTGTAACTTCAAGCAGTCTTTGGAAAATGAAGCAATCAATGAAGTAATTCATTCTTTCATTAAATATTAAATCATCATTAAATACTTTTCCAGTTTTCCAAAAAAATTCTTCTTTTCCATTAATAAAAAGGGAAGATCCGAAGTTTTCGTTAACCCATTCCAATATTTTCTCGATAATTGAATCGATATTAGAGGAATAATCACACATCACAGATGAATCAATAGCGATTTTTTTATCAAAAATTTCAGATGCTGCCGATCTCTTAGAACTATTTGAAATTAATTTTTCAAGCACCATTCGGTAACCTTTTCTCCAAAAACAGGGAACCTTATTCTGAAAGGTATCCAGACAAATAAATTTCCTTTTCCACAAGATTTTTGTGTAAGCGAAATAAACAGGTTATTTCTGTTGCCAGGATCATGTGTTTTGATGATGATATCATCAGTTGGAATGTAAATACCATAGTTTAAAAAATGCTTTTGAATTTTTCGCCGCTGGTTTTGATCTCCCTCAAAATCTCTATGAAAGGTGTTCCCGTTAGATAGTTGATAATATAATAAGGTCGTTGCAAAAAAGGCTTTTAATGCTGGAT
>JADFZC010000594.1 GCA_015232735.1 Oligoflexales bacterium
CGGCAATTATTTTCTCTGATATTCTCATTCCATGCACGGCAATGGGACAGCAACTCGATTTTGCGAAGGACCACGGGCCAATACTTTCGAATCCGGTCAGGTCGTCGAAGGATCTTAACAAATTAAAAATTCCGGATGTAAAAAAAGATTTGGGATTTGTCGGCGATGCCATAAACATTACCAGAAAATCACTTTCCGAAGCCCATGCTATGATAGGATTCGCCGGAGCTCCTTTTACCGTAGCAAGCTACATGGTGGAGGGAGGCGGAACAAAAACATATGCAGAAATCAAGAAACTTCTGTATAATGAGCCTGATACTTTCTATCACCTTCTCGATCTCATTACAGAAACAACCTCGGAGTACCTTCTGATGCAGATAGATTCAGGAGCCGACTGTTTAATGCTGTTTGATACATGGGCAAACCAGATATCGGCTGACGAATATGCCGAAAAGGTCCTCCCTCACATCAGAAGACTTCTATCCCTTGTCAAATCCAAATGCAAATCACCCATAATATATTATCCGGGCGGTTGGACCGAAATCTATCAGGATATCAGAGATCTTGAAATTGACGTAATTGCTGTTGACTGGAGATTTAACCTTTCAAGAACCATAAAGGCTCTGAACTCACTCTCGATGAAAGTCAGTGTTCAAGGAAATCTCGACCCGCAGATTCTGATGGGACCGGAAAAACTCATAAGGGAAAAAGTCGGCCGGATACTCCGTGAGGCAAGGGAATCATATGGTCATATTTTCAATGTCGGACACGGCCTTACCCCGGCCACCCCGATAGACTCGATAAAAACAGTAATTGATGAAATCCGCAAAACGGAAAAACAATTCCTATAAAGGACAATGAGATTGACCGAACATATTTACACCTACATCAACCCACCATCAGAAAAACATCTGGAAAAAGCCTGCAAGCTGCTTTCAAACGACGGTGTCCTTGTATATCCCATGGGAAATAACTGGTCGTTGGGATGCGATGCCGGAAATGTAAGAGCTATTGACAGAATATGGAAACTTAAACCGACTCATCCAAAAGAAAGGCCCTTTACCCTTATCTGTAACAACATATCCATGGCTTCTACGGTAGGAAATATTGACAGCAACCTTTACCGAATTCTGAAAAAGGTGTGGCCAGGACCTTTTACAATCATAGTAAAAAGAAATCGTTCGCTTCCAAGGCAGATAAAGGACAAGAGGCATGTTGTGGGAATCAGAATTCCCGATTCGCCCCTTGTCCTTCATCTGGTTGAAAAATATGGCTTTCCGCTTGCGACAACCTCAGTACCTCTCAAACCGGATGAAACCCCTTACCGTTCCGGTTATGAAATTTATGATTCAATAGGTCACGGAATAGACCTCCTTCTTGACCTTGGAGAAGAGCTTCCAGGACTTGAATCGACAATTTTTGATTGCTCGGAAGGAGAACCTGTGCTTATTAGGGAGGGAAGCGGAGATCCGGGCCTATTCAAGGCTTAAACCGTAAACCCGGCACTGAAGGACGAGGTCTCCTTAAACTTGATGAAAGGGGAAAATATCTGGAAGATATTGATTATTACGATCTTGGAACGCTTTCCTATGAAAAATCAATGGATTTTCAAAATGAAATGCATGAAAAATGTTGCCGCTGCGAGATTGGTGGCTGTCTTATTGTTGTAGAACATCATCCTCCCATAATTACCATGGGTAAAAACACAAAGTCCGGTCAAATCCTTGTCTCTCCGGAAATTCTAAAACGGGACGGTATCGAAATAATTGAAACAGACAGAGGCGGACAGATCACTGCCCATATGCCTGGACAACTGGTTGCCTACCCGATCCTCCCCGTGTCAAAACTGAACCTGACACCCAGAAGATACATCCACCAATTGGAACTTACTATATTGGATTTAATAGCATTATTTAATATTAAAGCTCAAATAAGAGACGCCTATCCAGGGGTCTGGATCGATGAAAACAAAATCTGTGCCATAGGTGTGAGAATAAAAGAGAGAGTCAGTCTCCATGGTCTGGCTCTAAATGTAAACAACGACCTCTCTCTTTTTAACCGGATAATACCCTGCGGTTTACCCGGTTTTGGTGTAACTTCAATAACTCAAGTATGCGGTTACAATATTGAAGTAGCTTATGTTAAAGAAGAATTTAAAAAATTATTCCAAGACAGATTTAATGTTGTTTTAAAATATTAAAAGACGATACTTGAAAAAGCTTGGAGAACTATCGTATGATGAATCGGCGAAAAGAATAAATTTTGAATTATTGCAAGGAAATTTTAATGGACATAAATGAGTCCTGTGTTAGCAGCGAAGAACAACCTCAATCCTCAGTTGACAAAGCCGAAATCGGCGAAAAAATCGGAATAATGGATTGCTGCAAAAAAACCATTGCATTACATGCAAATAACAATCCTATGATGGTATGCTCAGAATGCAAACAGATTATAAAATGCTTCGATACGGACTCCACATACAAGAATTACAAGAGGTTTTGCACCTCGCGGCACAGAAAGATAACCACTGACAATTATAAGGGTTGGCACGTAATTGTCTTTAAATCGTATGATACCTTTTCCACTTGAATTAGGGGCTAGCCGAAAAGGTCTGACTCTTCGTTAATCGTCGTCGGATGATCCTCATTTACCATCATGTAAAAGGAGGCCGTCCTCCTCCTCGCGCCTTGATTCAGACCTTTTCGGATATAGCCTTCCAGATAAATAATTCTGGGTAACGACGATTCAGATGAAATCATTTT
>JADFZC010000595.1 GCA_015232735.1 Oligoflexales bacterium
CCTAAAGGACGAGGTATCCTTAAACTTGATGAGAAGTTTTTTATTTCATATTTGACTCATATTGTCTTGACTGACAAAACTTTTTACACGAAGGAAACTCCCGGAAGAGTCCGCAGCAGCTGTTTCGATCGTTCACAATATTCCGTTTTTACAAATATTTTTTTTGTCCTTACTCTGAATGGCCTGCTTTGCCTTATCGTGGCAGGTTAATTGCAGAACGGCAGAACAGTCTGAGGATTGCCTCGGCTCTAACGGTTTTAGTTATGCTTTTTTTTAGTTGTGGAGGTTGAAGTTATGTATATGAGGGGAATGCTCAACTCGTTGAGTATAATGATGATTCCATTGATGGCCATCGGCACGGGATGCAAGCAGGTTCAGGGATTGAGCGGAAATGGAAATAAGGGCGGATCACAGTTGAGTGCCGCAAGTGCCTGTTCAGGTTCCTACAAAAACGTTATAGATCCAAAAGCAGTAAAAATAGATGTCGCAAGCGACGAGGAAAGAAGAAATCTGAGCGCCGCTCTTTCACAGAGCATCACGGCGATTCCGGAGGTAATCCAGTCTCTTTACATGTACTATGGTGGAAAAATTGAAGTTACGTCCAAATTCGACAAGGCTTGCGCAAGCACAAGCCAGTCGAGGGGCAACAATAGCGGCGACGCCTGCTGGGTTGCATCCACTGAAGTCAACGGCGCGATACTTTATCTTAGAAATTCGGCAGGAAGCATCGGTCGGGGAACTGTCAGGGGAATGGCTCAGATCCTTGTAGGTTATCTTTCAAGAATCACTGACGGAAAGAACGGTTCCGTCGTTATAGACGATTCCAAGTCGGCAAAGCTTGATGAGCAGATCAAGAAGCTTGCAGAGGCGTTTGAAAAGGATCTCGGCAGAATAAAGCCAAACCATACAAAGGAAGAGGCTGTTGATATTTTTGTTGATGCATTTGACGCTTACTACTGCAGTACTACAACTCGAAGCGTTTTCTCTTCTACGGCTTCAAAATACAGAGAGACATATACTGCATTCCGACCGCTGATAAACGAGCTCGATTCTCTCAATAAAAAAGAGAAGCTTGAAACCGCCTACGAATCCAATAAATCCCTGGCACTGTGCGGATTCATGGATATGATGTTCGGCGGCATATGGAACTCCGGCGGCTACGGATACTATCAGGGAGGACCGGCCCCTTACGGCTATGGTTATGGCGGCGGCTACGGCGACCCATATGGAAACGGCGGCTATGGTTATGGTTACGGCGGCGGTGGTGTCCCATACGGAGCTGGCAGCTATGGTTATGGTTACGGCGGCGGTGGTGCCCCATACGGAGGAGCTGGCACCTATGGTTATAATTATGGTTCCCCTTATGCAGCCGGCGGCGGTTATGGTTCATATAGCGGCGGTTACGGCGACCCATATGGAAACGGCGCATATGGTTACGGCACATATGGCAATCCGGGATATGTCTCAGCCGGCGGAGCTGCAGGCGGTTACGGATACGCAGGTGTTAATCCAAATGGCGCAGGAGCTTCATGGGGACAGTACAGCGCGGGCGTAGGTCCCAATGGAACATATGCGACAAACGGCGGATACGGCCCATACTATCTTATCGGCAATGTCAGCGCCGTGACAAATACTGCCGGACAGAACACCAATATTTCAGGCAGCGTTTATAATACGTATGGATGGTTATACTAAGAGTTTGTCTCAAAAAAAACCTTTCGCCATATGTGGAGCTACAATCCATATATGGCGAAAGTTTTTTTTGAGATACCCTCCTATTTCCGGCAGACTTCTATTTTTACAGAAAAATGACACTTATTCATTGACTTATAGCAAACCCTTCTGTAGATTCTCATGCGAAGTATTCATATGAGAAATCGTTTTTTCAAGTTCATTGACACCCAGAACTAGTTTTAACATTGTCATTGTACACGCTGGTTGACCAGGGGAGGTTTGTTATTGTGAGACGGCTATCCATCTACAGTATTCTTGCTCTTTTATTATTCTTCACAGCAGCATTTCTCGATAATATCCGGGGTGCGCTGATGCCCGTGTTCTGCCAGATGTTCGGTCTATCATACGGCGATGTAAGCAACATGTTTTCTTTCGGATATATAGCAAGCATACTGGCCTATATAATCTCAAGCTACGGACTTCTTCATCTTGGATCGAGGCGTTTCATTTCCCTAGTGCTGATCTTCGCTTTCTGCCCTCTTGTTTTTTCGCCATTTATAAGCGGACTCTATACCGTGATCGCCTTTGGAATGATCGTGGCCATCATATCCGGGATTTTTATTTTTGCCGCCAATATTTTTTCAGTGAAGGGCGTGGATGAAAAATATCGAAGCCGCATGCTTACCACAACACATGCCATGTATGGCCTGGGGTCGTTTCTAGCCCCTTTTCTGCTGTCAAACATTCTTGGAAGATTTCCCTGGTGGAACACTCTTTTCTTTGCGGTGTTCATGCTTATTGCATCACTGCTTATGGCGCAAAAACTCGACAACGCTGCCGGGGAAACGAGGAAAACCAGCGTCACCGAAAGAAGCAGTCCGGTTTTCGTCATTGTCACAATTTCCGCCATGATTATCTATAATATGGGAGAGGTTCTTACGTTTCAATGGCTGAGTCCGTATCTTGTAAGCGCAAAGCAGGTTACGCCTTCAGCGGCCGCATCAATCGTCTCCTATTTCTTCCTTGTCATGACAGGAAGCCGCATAGTGTTCTCCCTTCTTTTCAGGCGGGGATGGGAGAATTTCACA
>JADFZC010000596.1 GCA_015232735.1 Oligoflexales bacterium
AACCGCATTAATATATATTTCAAGACGGTCTGCCGATGATTTGGTACTGATGACGAGCGATCTCGCCGTAAAAGGCAAAAAACCCTTCAGTCTGATAAATACCCAGTTTTCGCCAGGCTTTAGCGTAACTAAAAAAGACGGATAACTGAAAAACCTGCCCTGATGTCTCTTTGCAGGAAGAATCCCATTCTCCCCGTTTTTCTGAAATACCTTAAACTCATTAAAATTCTGGGATATGGAGATGATTCTTTCTTCTTCCATGTCCCGGGGATTCAATACACCCAGCCTTAGCCATATGTAATTTCCATAATTCTCATAGCTGATTTTGTCAACAGAGTTAAAATCGGAATCACCGTGCCTGAGGATTTCCTCGACGGGAGGATTCAGCTCCCTGCCTGTTTCGAGATATTCCAAATAATCTGAAATATCCTGAAGACTGTCCGATTCCTGGATAATAAACATCCCGACAGCCACTTCGTTTGAAAAAAGCAGCGCAAGCATAATGAAGATTGTGCAAATCAATCTGCCCATATAAGAATCTTTCCAAAGGTGAAGAAATACAGATATGATATCGGAATCCAACTCTATTTTTTAAGGGTTTATCTTTAACGATCCTGAATGGATATCATGCTGAAGCGCAAAAAGTTCAAGGTGCGGGGAAACTACTTGATGGTCAACCGCTTTCAATCATTCCTTAAACTCTGGATTTTGCTGTAAAGTGCAACAGCTGCCTTCTCAGAGAGTCCCTTGACCTTCATCAGCTCATCCAGACTTGCCATTTTTATCCCCTCGATATCGGAAAACCTGTCCAAAAGCCTCTTTTTTATCACTTTTCCGATTCCTGGAATATCATCCAGAAGAGGGAGGGAGAAAAATTCCCTTGACCTTTTAATCCTGTGAAAAGCTATCGCAAACCTGTGGGCCTCATCCCTGATTCTGGTAATGACCCTGAAAACCGGACTTCCTTCAGGAAGAATTATTGGCATGTCGCTTGATGGAATGAAAACCCTCTCTTCGCTTTTACTTACGGGGTCATGTTCCATGCCGGCAGAATTATCCATACGACTTTTGGCTATTGAAACCACAGGCTGAGTAATCCCCTCATATTCCTCTATGGCCTTACGTGCGGCATTCAGCTGCCCTTTGCCTCCATCGACAATTATCAGGTCCGGCAGATCGCCCTCTTTTATGCCCCGACCGATTCTCCTTTTTACAATTTCTCCCATGCTCTTGAAATCATCATGAGTCCCGGCAAGGCTGCTTACATTATAATGCCTGTAAAGATCCTTGGCCGGTCTTCCGTCTACAAAGGTTACTATTGCGGCCACAATCGCGGTGTCTTGAAGATTAGATATGTCAATACACTCTATTTTTCGAGGTACCGCATCCAGTTTCAAGGTATCTCTTAAAATCTCAAGTTCAACCTTGATGCGTTCATCCTCCTCGCTGCTTTTCTTCAGCAAGTGCATGGCATTTCTTCTCGTATGCGCCATGATTTCCCTGTACTCTCCGTCCTTGGCCTCAATGACCTTTGTTTTTCGGCCCCCTTCAGTATCTATGGCGACAAGAAGATCCTTGATTCCCTCAAAAGTTCTTTTCATAATCAGTTCATCAGGAAGGTGTCTGCTCTCGTAATACTGGAGCAGAAAAGATATAAGCGCATCCTCGTCGCCTTGAGCGGGAACGGGGACAAGAAAACTGTCGCCTCCGACAATTGTCCTGTTTCTTATCAATGTCACATAAAATGACAAAAAACTCTCATTCTTTGACATCCAGACTGCGTCGGCATTCAGTATGCCGCTTACAACAGCCACCTGTTTTTGAACAATATTCCTGAGCGCCTCTATCTGGTCTCTATACATAGCGGCCTGCTCATATAATTCCTGATCGGAGGCTTTGGCCATCTTTTCCTTAAGATTTGACATGACAATATCATTTTGGCCTACGAGAATGGATACTGCATCCCTGACTATCGATACATATTCATCTCTGTCCACATTTTTAGTACATTGCCCGAGGCACATTTTCATATGATAGTAATTGCAGGGCCTCTTCATGGTGCTGAAAGAATAACGGGAGCATCTTATCAGGGGAAAAATCTGAAATACCGCCCTGAGGGTGGTATTGAGGAGCGAAGCATTGCCGAACGGGCCCACATAGGTCGCCCCGTCATCCTTCCTCCTTCTTACTTTTTCTATCCTGGGCCAGGTTTCATTATAATTGACTTTAACAAAAGGATACTCCTTGTCATCCCTTAGAAGCACGTTATAATGAGGCTTGTTATGCCTTATGAGGGTTCTTTCAAGAAGCAGCGCTTCCACTTCGGAGTTTGTCAGGATTACATCGATATCCGCTATTTCGGCGACAAGCGCCTTTGTTTTTGGCGACTGATCGTTCCCGGCGAAATATGAGCCGACCCTGCTTCTGAGGTTTTTTGCCTTTCCCACGTAGATCACAGCGCCTGCCCTGCTCTTCATAAGATAAACACCAGGTCCCGCAGGCAGCGACTTGATCTTTTTACTTAAATCCATATGCGAAAAACACCTATGTTTCTTCATGGCCGAAAACCATTAAAAGATCCTTCAACTCGTTGATGGCATCCCTTATTTCGGCTGCTTTTTCAAAATTGAGTTCACTGGCCGCCTTCTTCATCTCCTTTGTTTTCTTTCTGATAATTTTGTCAAGATCTTCGCTATTCTTGATGCCAAGCTTTTTGAGAGAGGCGTCAGAGGGCTTTTTGGACGGGACGCCATCCTCCG